>JASLED010000082.1 GCA_030151255.1 Flavobacterium sp. | reverse complement strand
GGAGAAAAGATTAAAACAGAATTAGAAGAAAAAACAATAAATAATTAGTGATAAAATAAATTGATTTCAGATTTATTTACAAACGAAAAAAGAGCTTTTATAATAAAATAAAAGCTCTTTTTATTACACACAAAAAAACTACAATCGGTTGATTGTAGCTTTTAAATTTATGTTTTAACTCTATTATCTCGAATAGTTAGGTGCCGATTTTGTAATCGTAATATTATGCGGATGGCTTTCACCGATACCAGAAGCTGTTAATTGTACAAAACGAGCCACTTCCTGAAGTGTTTCAATATCTTTTGCACCACAATATCCCATACCTGCTCTTAATCCTCCAATAAATTGAAGCATACTTTCGCTTAATTCTCCTTTATAAGGAACTCTTCCTTCAATTCCTTCTGGAACTAATTTTTTCACATCATCTTCTACATCTTGGAAATAACGATCTTTTGAACCTTGCTTCATCGCTGCAACAGATCCCATTCCACGGTATGCTTTAAATTTTCTTCCTTCGAAGATAATTGTTTCTCCTGGCGATTCTTTTGTTCCTGCTAACATTGATCCTAACATAACGCAATCTGCTCCTGCTCCAATTGCTTTAGGAATATCTCCTGTATAGCGTAAACCTCCATCTCCAATAACAGGTACTCCTGTTCCTTTTAAAGCTGCTGCAACTTCCATAATAGCTGAAAATTGTGGAAAACCAACTCCTGCTACAACACGAGTTGTGCAAATAGAACCTGGACCTATACCAACTTTTACTGCATCTGCTCCTGCTTCTACTAAATATAATGCAGCTTCTGCAGTAGCAATATTTCCAACAACTACATCAATTTCTGGAAATTTAGCTTTTACAGCTTGTAAAACTGTAACTACACCTTTTGTATGTCCGTGTGCAGTATCGATAATTAATGCGTCAACACCTGCTTTTACAAGTGCTTCTGCTCGTTCTACAGTATCGTGAGTTACACCCAAAGCTGCCGCAACTCTTAAACGACCATATTGATCTTTATTAGAATTTGGTTTTAAGGTAAGTTTAGTAATATCTCTAAATGTAATAAGACCTACTAATTTGTTCTGAGCATTTACAACAGGTAATTTTTCAATTTTGTTTTGCTGTAAAATGCCTTCTGCTTGTGCTAAAGTTGTTCCTTCTGCAGCTGTAACAATATTATCTTTTGTCATTACTTCTATAATAGGACGTGTGTTTACTTTTTCAAAACGCATGTCTCTATTGGTAATAATTCCTTTTAAAATACCGTCTTCATCCACAATTGGAATACCTCCAATGCTAAATTCAGCCATTACCTTTTTTGCATCTCCTACGGTAGCTGTTAAGGGTAAAGTAACTGGATCGATAATCATTCCTGATTCTGCTCTTTTTACTTTTCGCACTTCTTTTGCTTGCTCTTCAATGGTCATATTTTTATGGATTACTCCAATACCACCTTCTCTAGCCATAGCAATTGCCATTTCACTTTCAGTTACTGTATCCATAGCAGCTGAAATGATTGGAACGTTTAATGTAATATTTCTAGTAAATCTTGTTTTTAAGCTTACCTCTCTAGGTAATATTTCCGAATAATTTGGAACTAAAAGGACATCATCGTAAGTAAGTCCTTGACCGATGATTTTTGTTGTGTGTGCTTTCATGTGCAATTGAAGTTGAATTGCACGCAAATTTAGTTTTTTTTATTCAGCTAAAAAAAGATTAATGATAAAAATTAAAAATTTTTAATGCTTCGTTATACGAACTCTCAAACGACATTCCGCTTAAATTACAATCTATCTTATTTGCAGTGAAATAGCTCATCATTTTTTCGGTTGGCATATTTCCTGTAAGGTCATCTTTTGCCATTGGGCAACCGCCATATCCCTTAATTGCTCCATCAAAACGATTACAACCTGCTTTATAAGCTGCATCTATTTTCTCAAACCAAGAGTTGGGAGTTGTATGCAAATGCGCTCCAAATTCAATTGAAGGATATGCTGGAATTAAATTACTAAACAAATAATCTATCACTTCTGGTGTAGAACTTCCAACTGTATCTGATAGCGATAATATTTTTACTCCCATTGATGCCATTTTTTCAGTCCAATCTGCCACTATATCAACATTCCAAGGATCTCCATACGGATTGCCGAAGCCCATAGATAAATAAGCAACTACTTCTTTATTTGATTTTGTAGCTACGTTTAATATTTCATCTAAAGTAATGAGTGATTCTGCAATGGTTTTATGGGTATTTCTCATCTGAAAATTTTCTGAAATAGAAAACGGAAAACCCAAATATTGAATCTCTTTATGTACAGCTGCTTGCTCTGCTCCTCTTGTATTGGCAATAATAGCTAAGAGTTTGCTTTGCGTTTTGCTTAAATCTAATTGTGCTAAAACTTCTTCTGTATCTTGCATTTGCGGAATGGCTTTTGCTGATACAAAACTTCCAAAATCTATGGTATCAAATCCAACGCGCAACAACGATTGGATATACTGAACTTTTTTTTCAGTTGGAATATACATTTTAATGCCTTGCATAGCATCGCGAGGACATTCGATAATTTTTACGGTTGGTTTCATAATGTTTCAAAGATAAAAGAAAGCCTTAAAAAAGGCAAAAAAGTAAATGTCATTTTTTTGTTGTTTAAAAAGTAACTATTAACCTTTTACAATTAAAACTAAAACACTTTAAATCAACGAGATACAATCATAAAAAAAACTGTCTTAATTGACAGTTTTATCTATTTGTATTTTGTTTGATATAAATTTGAGTGGCTCCCATGCCGTATTTTTGATAATTAGCATCTTCTGCTATAACTTCTGCATAACGACTAAAAAGAAACTCTAATTCGGCTTTTAAAACACCTTCGCCAACACCATGAATAAAAACAATACGCGGAATTCTATTTCTAATTGCAAATTCTAATTGCCCACGTGCTGTATCTAATTGAAGAGTAAGCATGTCGTGTTTTTCCATTCGACGATGATCTTTTGTTAATTTTTCGATATGCAAATCTACTTCTAAAACAAATTCGTCTTTACGAGAGCGTTTTTCTTTTACAAATGAGCGTTTTATTGGCCCTACTTTTTCTTGAAGCGCATCTTGAACAGAGCCTTTATTACTTGCCGATTTAAAATCTATCTCATCTTCTTTGCTTACTTTCAATAATTCGGATGCAGTATAATTTAGTACAAAACCATCTTTTGTTTCTATTGTAATTTGATTACCTACAATATTTACCACTGTTCCTTCTTCGTCTTCGTCCAATACATGTACGTAGTCTCCTTTGTTTAGCATATTATTCTGTTTTATCCTTCTTATTAACTTCAGTAATAGAATAATCTTCCTCTTCTATTATTTCATCTTGTATTTTATTTACTTCTCTTGGTGTATTACTTGGTGTTTTTTGCATTAATCTTGCCATAGCATAAAAGAAAGCGGCAACCCCAATTACTTGAACCCATATTTTTGGATGATTAGAAGCTTGTTCCATCAATGCCCAAATCATCAATCCAACTACAATTAATCCGTAGATGATACTTTTATATTTCATATTTTTGTTTTTCTATTATGGAGCCAATCTTTGTATTTTCCAATCTAAATGGTCTTCCGTTAACGTATAACGAATTCTATCGTGCAAACGATTTGGTCTGCCTTGCCAAAACTCAATACTTATTGGCTCAACGCAAAAACCGCCCCAATAATCTGGTCGTACAATTGTATCTTCGGTTAGTGTTTGTTCTAAGTATTTCAATTCTTTTTCCAGCACTTTATAAGAGGCAACTACTTCGCTTTGATTTGATACCATAGCACCTAGTCTACTTCCGAATGGTCGGCTATTGAAATAATTATCTGATTGTTGATTACTCACTTTTTTAGCAATTCCTTTTATAATAACTTGTCTTTCCAACGAAGGCCAAAAAAAGGATAAACATATATGCGGATTAGCTGCAATTGCTTTTCCTTTTTCGGAATTATAATTGGTATAAAACACAAAGCCATTTTCGTCATATGATTTTAGAAGTACAACTCTCGATTTTGGAAAACCATCTAATCCGATCGATGCAACGGTCATTGCGTTTACTTCTTCTACTCCACCTGCGTCTTCTACTTCATGAAACCAAGTGCGAAATTGCATTAATGGATTTTCATTAATTTCAGTTTCTGATAACACTTCTTTTTCGTATGATCGTCTATAATTACTTAAATCACTCATAAAAACTTCTTTTATAATTCGAATACTAATCCGTCGTCTGCACTTAAAATTGTGCCTTCAAATACTTCTTCTGCTTCTTGTTTAAATAGCGTAATATCTGAATATCGAGTAGAATAATGTCCTAATATTAATGTTTGCACATTTGCTAATTTTGCAATAGTTGCGGCTTGTTTGGCTGTGCAATGTTTTGTGCGTTCAGTGTAATGCACTTCTGATTCTAGAAATGTGCTTTCATGATACAATACGTTTACATCTTTAATAATTGGAACGATTGCTTCAGAATAATAAGTATCTGAACAAAATGCATAACTTTCTGTTGGATCTGGATCATAAGTAATATCAGCATTTTTTACCACTGTTCCGTCATCCAAAGTAATATCGCCTCCGTTTTTAATTTTCTGATAATAGCAACGCTCAATACCTAAATCTTCAATTGTACCAATTCGCAATTTTCTATCACCTGGTTTAGTTTCAAACAAAAATCCATTAGCATAAATACGATGATCTAACGGAATTGTTTTTACAATTACTTTGTCATCTTCAAAAATCAGTTCGCTTTCTTTACTTTCTAATTCATGAAAATACAATCCGTAGCTTGTGTATGAATTTCCTAATCTAAGTTGCAACAAAATAATTTCTTTTACTCCTTTTGGTCCGTAAACATGTAATTCACTTTGTCTATTAAGTAAGGTATATGTAGAAATTAAACCTACCAAGCCATAAAAATGATCGCCGTGTAAATGAGAAATAAAAATATGATTAATTCGCTGAAACTTAAGCTTCTTTCTTCTTAACTGAACTTGAGTGCCCTCTCCTGCATCAATTAAAAACATATGTCCGTTGATCTCTAAAACTTGAGATGTTGGATTTGTAATTGTTCTTGGTGTTGCTGCATAACAGCCTAAAATAGTGAGCTTCAATTCTTTTAAAATTAAAAATTAGAGGTTGAAAGTTACAAAAATGGATCTTTTATTCAAAAAAAAAGACCTAATTACTTAAGTCTTTTATATTTTAATTAAATTCTAAATCGCGCTGAATTTCGTCCATTGCAATTAAATCGAATGCTTCTTGTAAAGTTGGCACTACAATTAAATCGCCATCAAAAGCATTAAAATCAACATTTGGTGCTACGATAACGAACGATTTATTTGCTTCTTCTATGTGTTGCACCACTAGGTTTTCAAAAGCTTCTTCTTCTAATTCTTCTTTATTTCCTGATAAATCGATAATTAGGTTGAAGTTTTTAAATGAATTAGCATATTCATTTTCAATGCTTTCTATCAGATTTTCAATTGTATCTGTTTCTATACTAATTATCTTGATGTGTTCTTGATTTTTAACTTTCATATTTTTCTAATTAAGTTAACAAAGCGAATATAAAACGAATTAATAGATTATTCTATTAATTGGCTTAGTTTTCAATTAATTTTGTTACTTAATTTTAGATGCTAAAAGATAAATAACCGCCATACGAATGGCTACTCCATTTTCTACCTGATCTAATATAACAGATTGTTGTGAGTCTGCTACATCCGAAGTGATTTCTACTCCTCTGTTTATTGGTCCGGGATGCATTACTATGATTTCTTTGTTTAAAGAATCTAATAATTCTTTCGTCAATCCAAATTGCTGAGCATATTCTCTTGTGTTTGGAAAGTAACTAAAATCTAAACGCTCGTTTTGAACACGAAGCATATTTGCTACATCACACCATTCTAAGGCGTTTCTTAAATTAGATTCTACTTTAACACCTAAACTTTCGATGTATTTTGGTATTAATGTTTTGGGTCCGCATACTCTTACCTCTGCTCCTTGCATTTGCAATGCGAAAATATTTGACAACGCCACGCGCGAGTGTAAAATATCGCCAACAATTACCACTTTTTTTCCAGCTACATCGCCTAAGTTTTCACGAATGGTATAGCTGTCTAGCAAAGCTTGCGTTGGGTGTTCATGCGCTCCGTCTCCTGCATTTACAATTGCTGCATTTACATTTTTAGACAAAAAGTAGGCTGCTCCTGGATTGCTATGACGCATTACCACCATGTCTACTTTCATTGCTAAGATATTGTTTACTGTATCTATCAACGTTTCGCCTTTTTTAACTGAAGATTGAGCAGATGAAAAACTAATTACATCGGCAGATAAACGTTTTTGAGCCAATTCGAAAGATAATTTTGTTCTTGTGCTATTTTCGAAAAAAATATTGGCTATTGTGATATCTCTAAGTGATGGTACTTTTTTAATTGGTCGATTGATTACTTCTTTGAAATGATCTGCTGTTTCGAAAATTAAATCAATATCCTGTTTATTTATATATTTTATTCCTAATAGGTGATTTACACTTAATTCTTTCATGTCTTACACTTGAAAATTACATTTTAGTTATTCGATTCTTCTAAGAAAATACAATCGTCTTTTCCGTCTTCTGACCAATGCACACGAACTGATTCGCGATCAAAGGCATCTACTTGTCGGCCTCTATAATCTGGTTGAATTGGTAAATGACGGCTAAATCTTCTATCTATAAGCACTAATAGCTCAATTTCGGAAGGACGGCCAAAAGATTGTATTGCTGTTAATGCTGCACGAATACTTCTGCCTGTATATAGCACATCATCAATAAAAACAATCTTTTTGTCTTCAACTAAAAAGTCAATTTCTGTTTTATTTGCTTCAAGTGGTTTTTGATTTCTTCTAAAATCGTCTCTAAAAAAAGTAATATCTAAGTAGCCTAAAGTAACTTCGGGCACTTTGTATTCTTTTTCTAAAATAATTTTGATGCGTTTTGCTAAATATTTGCCACGTGGCTGAATACCAATTAATACGGTGTTTGAAAAATCTAAATGATTTTCAATTAATTGACATGCCAAACGATGTAGAATAATATCAATCTCTTTTGAAGTAAGTAATACTTTTGGATTCATATATAAAAGAGTTGTGTTTGGAGGGTAAAATTACAATTATTTATAGTTTTTGCCCAATGAATTGATTATAATTTGATCTGTTTTTAAAAAAACAATCTGACTTTTATATGAATTGTGCTATACGATCAGTTCTATGACTATTATTTTTTACTGTTTTGGGTTATAGAGATAGATACATTCTTGTAGTTGGGTCGTTGTTAGGTTGTTGTTAGGTCGTTGTTGGGTCGTAACTTAGTCGTAACCTGGTCGTAACTTGGTCGTAATCTAGTCGTAACTTGGTCGTAACTTGGTCGTGACGGTTACGACGAATTTTTCAATTTGTCGTAATGATTTTTGCGTTTGTCGTAATTTTTTTTGTGCTTGTCGTAATTTTTTGGGACTCTCGTCGTAATTTGGGTGTTTTTTTGTGCTTAGATTAGTGTTTTTTTTAGAATATTTATTTTTAGTAGCACATATTTTAACTAAAATTATGAAATTTTTGGTGATAAAAAAATATTATTATCTTTTTACTTCATCATTTTTATTTTCAATTATGGAGTCAGTGACTAGAGCTTGCGACTGAATGAAATTAATCTTCGATTTGAAGCACCAAAAAGAAACTAAATATTATTCTTCCATTTTTGGCTTGACCCAAAAACGAAACAAAAAAGTCAAGACTGCAAAACAATTTCTAAAAATTGGACGCTCGGTTTTTTGTTGTAGGACGGTTTTAGTTTATTGTAGGTTGTTAGTTTAGGTGGTTTATTTTTTATTTTGAATTTGATGTAAAGTCTGATTCAATCTTTTTGATTACCCCAAAAAGAAACAAAAAGGGTTTCGACTAACTATTTTAACGATCTACTACGGTTTATTTCTAAAAGCAACACAACTCGCTGCGCTTCAAACAAGGTTGCTTTTTTACGAAATTTCTCCTTGTAGATTCTCGTTAAAATACTAAGGTCGGTTTGAGTTGCTCCTAGGTTGGCAGTTTGGTGTAGGTTGTTGATTTGTGGGTGGTTTAAAGGGGGATAAAAAAGTTGGATTAACAAAAAAGGAATGGATTAAAAAGGGAAAAAGGGTAATTGATATAAAAAAAGGCGAGTTGCCCCGCCTTAAATGTTTTCACAACGGAATAATCCTTATTGTGAATTCCTTTCATTGCAAATATATGTCATTTTTTATAATTATTTGAATTATTAAATAATTATTAGCTATTTTTAATATTTAGATTATATGTTATGAAAAGAATATTGGGATTAGATTTAGGTACCAACTCAATTGGTTGGGCTTTTGTAAAAGAAGCACAGAATAATACAGAGGAATCTTCTATTGAAAAAATTGGAGTTCGTGTAAATCCTTTAACTACTGATGAACAAACTAATTTTGAAAAAGGAAAACCTATAACAACCAATGCAGGTAGAACCTTGGCTCGCTCAGCACGACGTAATTTACAACGATTTAAACTACGTAGAGAAAATTTAATTCAAATTTTAAAAGCCCAAAAATGGATTAATGATGAAACTATTTTAACTGAAAATAAAAACAAATCTACTTTTGAAACTTTTCGTTTGCGTGCTTTAGCAGCTGAAAGTCAGCTTGAATTACAAGATTTAGCTCGTGTTTTGTTAATGATTAATAAAAAGCGAGGATATAAGAGTTCACGCAAAGTTAATAATACCGAGGAAGGGGCTTTGATTGACGGAATGGATATTGCAAAAAAACTGTATCATGAAAATCTAACGCCTGGTCAATATATTTTGGATTTATTAAAATCTGGAAAGAAGAAGGTACCTGATTTTTATCGATCGGATTTACAAACGGAATTTGATAAAATATGGAATTTTCAAAAGCAATTTTATACTGAATTATTTACAGATAATTTAAAAGAAGAATTAAACGGAAAGGGCAAAGTTGCGACTTGGGCAACTTTAAAAGTCCCTTTTAATTTGGTTGGAATAAAACGCAATTTAAAACGGGATGAATTAAAGTTAGAAAATTACCAATGGCGAAATGATGCTTTGACAAAGCAAATGAATTTAGAAGAAATAGCTATTATTTTGCAAGAGATTAATGGGCAATTAGCAAACTCTTCTGGTTATTTAGGTGCGATTTCGGATCGAAGTAAAGAATTGTATTTTAATCATCAAACGGTTGGACAATATCAATATGCGCAAGTGCAAAACAATCCACACGCACGATTAAAAAATCAAGTATTTTATCGTCAGGATTATATGGATGAGTTTGAAAAGATTTGGGAAATTCAAGCAAAAGGTAAAGAAACTATTTTTACGGATGCTTTAAAAGAAGAACTTCGTGATATTGTGATTTTCTATCAACGAAAACTAAAATCTCAAAAAGGTTTGATTTCAATTTGTGAGTTTGAACAAAGAGAAATAGTAAAAGATGGTAAAAAGAAAACGGTTGGTTTACGTGTTGTTCCAAAATCGGCTGCCTTATTTCAAGAGTTTAAAATTTGGCAAATTCTTCATAATGTTAAGCTGAAAAATAAAGTAACAAAAGAAGTTTTATTTTTAAATCAAGAAGATAAACAATTTTTATTCGACGAATTAAATCTTAAAGGAAGATTAACAGCTGCGGAAGTTTTGAAATTACTAGTTGATAAACCTAAAGATTGGGAAATGACTAATTATTCTGAATTAGAAGGAAACCACACCAACCAAGCGCTTTACAATGCTTATTTGACAATTTTGGATAATGAAGGTTATGATGTTCGTGAAGAATTAAAACTAAAGTTGAATAAAGACGAAATTACTTTAGCGGATATTGATAAATCGGCTGCTGAAATCAAAGAAATGGTGCGTGAAATTTTCAAACATTTGGAAATTAAGACTGAAATTTTGGATTTTAATGCAGAGTTAGAAGGAAAAGCTTTTGAAGAACAACTATCTTTTCAGTTATGGCATTTACTGTATGCATATGAAGATGATAATTCGCCAACAGGAATGGATACTTTGTATCGATTATTAGAAGTGAAATTTGGTTTTAGTAAAGAACAAGCAAAAGTAATGGGAACAATTGCTTTTCAGGATGATTATGGAAGTTTGAGCAGTAAAGCAATTCGAAAAATTTATCCTTTCATTAAAGAAAATGAATATTCTACAGCTTGTGATTTGGCTGGCTATCGTCATTCAAAAAACTCTTTAACCAAAGAAGAATTAGAAAATCGTGAATTAAAATCTCGTTTAGATATCTTACCTAAAAATAGTTTACGCAATCCTGTGGTTGAGAAAATTTTGAATCAGATGGTGAATGTTGTAAATACCTTAATTGATTCAGAAAATGATAAATTGGAACAAACTGGACAAGAACGAAATTTTCAATTTGATGAAATTCGTATTGAGTTAGCGCGTGAACTGAAAAAGAATGCAAAAGAGCGTGAAGAATTAACAAAAGCTGTTAATCAAGGTAAATTAGAGCATGAGAAAATTATCAAAATTCTTCAATCTGAAGATGGAATTAAATTTCCGACGCGTAATGATATTATCCGTTATAAGCTATATCAAGAACTAAAAAATAATGCTTACAAGGATTTGTACACTAATCAATATATTGAGCGCAAAGATATTTTTACGAAGAAATATGATATTGAACATATTATTCCGCAATCTCGTTTGTTTGATGATAGCTTTTCGAATAAAACATTAGTTCCTCGTCAAATCAATTTAGATAAAGGAAACAAAACAGCTTATGATTATATTTTTGATGCTTTTGGACAAGATAAATTGAATGAATTCTTACAACGTGTAGAGGCTCTGTTTAATCAAAAAGAAGAAGGAATTTCTAAAGCCAAGTACAAGAAATTAACAATGAAAGGTGCTGAAATTGGCGAAGGTTTTATTGCACGTGATTTACGAGATTCTCAATATATTGCTAAGAAAGCTAAGGATATTTTGTTTCAAATTACGAAATCGGTGCTGTCAACTTCAGGTTCGGTAACGGATCGTTTACGAGAGGATTGGGATTTGGTTAATGTAATGAAAGAATTGAATTTGGAGAAATATCGTTTGGCAGGATTGACTGAAATGCGTAAAACTAAAGATGGAAACCCGAAAGAAGTGATCATAGATTGGACAAAACGTAACGATCATCGTCATCATGCTATGGATGCATTGACAATAGCATTTACAAAACATAGTTTTATTCAGTATTTAAATAATCTGAATGCGCGTAGAAACGATGAATACGACAGTATTTCTAATGCAAAGGATAAAAAATCAATCGATACTAATAGTTTAAAAATTTCGAGTAAAGATGCTTTAGGAATAGAAGAAAAAGAAACGCATAAAATAAATGATAGAAAAGGAAATTATAAACGTGTTTTCAATGAGCCTATTCCAAATTTCAGACAACTGGCGAAGCAACATTTAGAAAGTGTTTTGGTTTCTCATAAGGCTAAAAATAAAGTTGTAACTCGAAATGTAAATAAAATAAAAGGTAGCGATAAAGTTCAGATTGCTTTGACACCTCGTGGACAAATGCATAAAGAAACCGTTTACGGAAAAATTAAACAATATGCATTTAAAGAAGAAAAAGTTTCGGCAAAGTTTGATGAAACAACTATTGCTATGGTTTCGAATCCACAATATCGAGCGCTTTTATTGCAGCGTTTATCTGAAAATAACAATGATCCTAAAAAAGCTTTTACAGGTAAAAATACTTTAGCTAAAAATCCGATTTTATTAAAAGATGGAACAGAGTTACCTGAAAAAGTAAAATTAATGTGGTTAGAAGATGATTATACTATTCGTAAAGATATTGGTCCTGATTTAAAAATTGACAAAGTGATTGACCAAGGTGTAAAAAGAATTTTACAAACTCGTTTAAATCAATTTAATGGAGATTCAAAAAAAGCATTCTCAGATTTAGATCAAAACCCAATTTGGTTGAACGTAGAAAAAGGAATTGCGATAAAACGAGTTACTATTTCTGGAGTTAAAAACGCCGAAGCATTACATATCAAAAAAGATCATTTAGGACAAGTTATTTTAGGTGTGGACGGAAATCCAATTTCTGTTGATTTTGTAAGTACTGGAAATAATCATCACGTAGCAATTTACGAAGATGAAAAAGGCAATTTACAAGAAAAAGTGGTCTCCTTTTACGAAGCAGTAGCTCGTATAAACCAAGGTTTATCAATAGTAGATAAAGACTATAATCATCATTTGGGTTGGACATTTAAATTTACGATGAAGCAAAATGAAATGTTTGTTTTTCAAACAGAAGATTTTAATCCATTTGAAATTGATTTGTTAGACAGAAAAAATCAGGCTTTGATAAGTAAACATTTATTTAGAGTACAAAAGATTTCAACAAAGAATTATTATTTCAGACATCATCTTGAGACAACAGTTGAAGATATAAAAGAATTAGTAAATAAATCTTACATAAATATTAGAAGTACAGAGCCTTTAAAAAATATCATAAAAGTTCGTACAAACCATTTAGGTGAAATTATTCAAGTCGGCGAATATTAAACTATAAGCTTATGCTAAAACGTACCATTTACATTGGCAATCCGGCTTATTTAAAGTTGAAAGACAATCAATTGAAAATAGAAGATGTTGCAACTAAAGAAGTTAAAGGATCGGTGCCTATTGAGGATTTGGCTTTTTTGGTTTTGGATCATTACCAAATTACGTTAAGTCATCAATTGATTATTGCGCTTCAGCAAAATAATGTAGCTATTATTAGTTGTGACGAAAGCCATTTGCCTTTGGGATTGATGTTGCCAATGAATGGGCATGTAGAACATAGCGAGCGTTTGCGTTATCAAATTAACTGCTCTGAACCTTTGCGAAAACAATTGTGGAAACAAACGGTAGAGGCTAAAATTTATCAGCAAAAAGAAGTGCTTAAGCATTATAATTTGCATTATGAACCTATGACAAATTATATGAATGAAGTAAAATCGGGCGATAGTACCAATATGGAAGGAATTGCGGCACAGCATTATTGGAAGTATTTATTTGACGACTTTACACGTGAACGCAAAGGCGATGCGCCTAATAATTTTTTAAATTTTGGTTATGCTATATTGCGTAGTATGGTAGCGCGTGCGTTGGTTGGCTCTGGATTACATGCAACTATTGGTATTTTTCATAAAAACAAATACAATGCGTATTGTTTGGCTGACGATATTATGGAGCCTTACCGGCCGTATGTAGATTTACTGGTTGTGGATTGGCTAACAAAAACAAATGATACTCTTTTGGATAAGGCTGCAAAAGCGCATTTACTACAGCTGGCTACTTATGATGTGTATATTAACGGAGTGCAACGTCCGTTGATAACGGCGTTGAGCATAACAACGAGTTCGTTGTGCAAATGTTTTATGGGTGAGCAACGGATTATTCATTATCCGATGCTGAAATGAGTTTTAGTCGTTATAATGCCTATCGGATTATGTGGGTTTTAGTTTTTTTTGATTTACCTACCGAAACTAAAAAGCAACGCAGTACTGCAACCAAGTTTAGGAAACTATTAATTGATGATGGTTTTAATATGTTTCAGTTTTCTATTTATTTGAGGCACTGTCCAAGTAAAGAAAATGCCGAAGTACATATTAAACGCACTAAAAGAAACTTGCCTAGCGAGGGAAAGGTAGGAATTTTATGTGTAACTGATAAGCAGTTTGGACAGATGGAATTGTTTTTTGCAAAGAAAGAAACACAATTACCTAATATGCCGCAGCAATTGGAATTATTTTAATAGGATTAAAAAAAAGTACGCTTTATAAATGATAAAGCATACTTTTTTTGTTTTTTTAAAACCATAAAATCCTTTGTAAACCTCATGAAAATCAACGAATTAAAATGAGGTTGTAATTCATAGGATTAAATGTACAAAATTTGAAAGGAATTCACAACAATGAACGTAATTCGGAAATACAATCTTTTGTTGTAATTCATAGGATTAAATGTACAAAATTTGAAAGGAATTCACAACATACTTTAAGGGCAGGAGATACAATAGAGGGTTGTAATTCATAGGATTAAATGTACAAAATTTGAAAGGAATTCACAACTGCAATCGTGACGTTAAGTTCGTGAATGTCGTTGTAATTCATAGGATTAAATGTACAAAATTTGAAAGGAATTCACAACCATAACTAGAAGCACCTCCTGAGTTGGTAAGTTGTAATTCATAGGATTAAATGTACAAAATTTGAAAGGAATTCACAACGTTGTATCGGCTTATAATGAATATTTTTTAGTTGTAATTCATAGGATTAAATGTACAAAATTTGAAAGGAATTCACAACAAGGAAGTACGTTGAGAGCTAATTTAACCTGTTGTAATTCATAGGATTAAATGTACAAAATTTGAAAGGAATTCACAACATATAGCTGATGAAGGCGCGACTAACGGCAGTTGTAATTCATAGGATTAAATGTACAAAATTTGAAAGGAATTCACAACCGTTCCCTTAAACAAAACTCTTTCTTGTGCGTTGTAATTCATAGGATTAAATGTACAAAATTTGAAAGGAATTCACAACTAAATTAACTGAGTGGTATAAAAATGTAAAGTTGTAATTCATAGGATTAAATGTACAAAATTTGAAAGGAATTCACAACAAAATCATGTTGCATGAAATGGAAAAGGCTGTTGTAATTCATAGGATTAAATGTACAAAATTTGAAAGGAATTCACAACACTTGTTTAAAGTGTTTGTTTCATCATTGCGTTGTAATTCATAGGATTAAATGTACAAAATTTGAAAGGAATTCACAACCTGTTACTGGGTTCTTCCAAATAGTAACTCGTTGTAATTCATAGGATTAAATGTACAAAATTTGAAAGGAATTCACAACAGTTGGTTTATGAGTAAAAATAGCAGGATTGTTGTAATTCATAGGATTAAATGTACAAAATTTGAAAGGAATTCACAACCTGCTGTTTTGTAATCATCTGAAAACACAGAGTTGTAATTCATAGGATTAAATGTACAAAATTTGAAAGGAATTCACAACTAAAATGCTTCTTATCTATACTAGCACACCGTTGTAATTCATAGGATTAAATGTACAAAATTTGAAAGGAATTCACAACACTAATCGAAAGATCTAAAAAAAAGTAATTGTTGTAATTCATAGGATTAAATGTACAAAATTTGAAAGGAATTCACAACAATTGGTATTATATTAGCTGAGGAAATTTAGTTGTAATTCATAGGATTAAATGTACAAAATTTGAAAGGAATTCACAACACTACAGTATTCCTAATAGTATTTATAGAGGTTGTAATTCATAGGATTAAATGTACAAAATTTGAAAGGAATTCACAACATAACGATTGGTTTATTAACATTCTTGATGGTTGTAATTCATAGGATTAAATGTACAAAATTTGAAAGGAATTCACAACCGATAGTGAAGTAAGTAGTATTACTTGGGAGTTGTAATTCATAGGATTAAATGTACAAAATTTGAAAGGAATTCACAACAGTTGGTGGTGGTTGATTGTGTTGTTTGTTGTTGTAATTCATAGGATTAAATGTACAAAATTTGAAAGGAATTCACAACGTTAACTCTTGTAATTGCTAAATTTACTTTGTTGTAATTCATAGGATTAAATGTACAAAATTTGAAAGGAATTCACAACCATCCATAGTTAAGATATGCATCTATAGAAGTTGTAATTCATAGGATTAAATGTACAAAATTTGAAAGGAATTCACAACTGCTATTTCAAAACCTTGCGAGTTGGCTGAGTTGTAATTCATAGGATTAAATGTACAAAATTTGAAAGGAATTCACAACGTAATAGCTACAATTGCGCAATCAGTTGTTGTTGTAATTCATAGGATTAAATGTACAAAATTTGAAAGGAATTCACAACTTTAGTGAATATCAAGACGGCACACAATGTGTTGTAATTCATAGGATTAAATGTACAAAATTTGAAAGGAATTCACAACTAGGTCAACCAACTGTAATACCATTATCATGTTGTAATTCATAGGATTAAATGTACAAAATTTGAAAGGAATTCACAACGAGCTTTCCAACAGCTGAAAACTATGCTTAGTTGTAATTCATAGGATTAAATGTACAAAATTTGAAAGGAATTCACAACGCCAACGGCGCAGCATATTGAAAGGCCTCAGTTGTAATTCATAG
>JASLED010000086.1 GCA_030151255.1 Flavobacterium sp. | reverse complement strand
TGGAAAATCTGCCTTTGAGATTTGGAAAGAACTTCCAGAAAACGGATCAAAAACTGAAACTGAATATTTAGCGAGTTTAGTAGGTCCACAAGGTCCATCTGGTACTAATGGAACCAATGGAAAATCTGCCTTTGAGATTTGGAAAGAACTTCCAGAAAACGGATCAAAAACTGAAACTGAATATTTAGCGAGTTTAGTAGGTCCACAAGGTCCATCTGGTACTAATGGAACCAACGGAACCAATGGAAAATCTGCCTTTGAGATTTGGAAAGAACTTCCAGGAAATGGATCAAAAACTGAAACTGAATATTTAGCGAGTTTAGTTGGTCCACAAGGTCCAGCGGGTACAGCAACGCCTCAAACAATTACTCATACTTTACAATCTTCGGGTAATATATTAACAAGTAATGTAAATGGTTTAGAACCAACGGCAACAATTATCAATACTAATACTTTGGAACTTAATCCTGTTACAAATGTTTTGACTTCTACAGTTAATGGAGTAGTAAATACAACTTCCGTAGATTTAAGTGCTTTAAAAATAGAGCCTTGGAATATTCAAGGAGGGGTTAATAAAGCTAATTCGAACTTAGATAATATTTATCAAATGGGGAAAGTTGCAGTAGGAGTTTCTACTTTTCCTGCAACACCATCATCAGCAGATGTAAAACTTTATGTTGAAGGTGATATAGAAGTTAAAGGTAAATTTTATACAATGAGTGCTGTTTATGCTGATTATGTTTTTGAAGAATATTTTGAAGGAAGATCAAATATAAACCCAAATTATAGCTTTAATAGATTATCTGATGTTAAACAATTTATAGAAGATAATCATCACCTACCAGGGGTTACTTCTATTAAAGAACTTAGTAAAAATGAAAATGGCTATATGATTGATTATTCTCAATTGACGATTCAGCAATTGGAAAAAATTGAAGAGCTTTTTATTCATACGATTGAACAACAAGATTTAATTGAAATTCAAAAGAATGAGATTAAATCTTTAAAACACCAGGCTAGAGTAACTAATGAAAGGTTAGAGAAATTAGAACAAATGTTATTAAATGTTCAAAAGTAATAATCAAAAATACGCATTGAAAATTTGAAATATAACTTTCAATGCGTATAAAAATATTTGTGATAATATGTGTGCTTATTATAGATTATAGAATACAAGTCTAAGATAATGTTAAAATCCATAAAAAGATTATTATCAATGTGTAACGGAATTCAGATTTCTATTTTCTCAATTTGTTATGTAGATAAACAATTATAATGATAGTGTTGAATACAAAGATTATACTACTTATCGTAGATCAGAATTTATTGTGACAGATATTTTAAATTTTAAAAAATATTATTATGAAAAATAAAAACTTACTATTATACTTTACTATTATACTTTTTTCGGTAATGAAATTTTACGCTCAAACAGGTATAAATACAAAAACACCCAATGATAAGACTTTATTACATATTTCTGAACAGAAAGACGGCTCTTCCAATATAGATAAGAAAGGTGTTATTATTCCTAGACTTACAGAAGCTGAAAGAGATCAGATTGCTGTGACTTCTAATGAAAATAGTTTGATGATATATAACACAACTGAAAATTGTTATAATTTTTGGAATGCTTTTGAAGAATCATGGAAAAGTATTTGTGGAAATAAAGGAAATGCAGATTTCACTTTCACATGTTCTAATGTAGAAGTTTTAGGTCAATACTTTGTTAATAAAGAATTAAATTCTAATAACTATTTACTCATAAAAAATGTTGATGTAACTAAAATCGGTGCTTATGTTGTAACAGTTAATTCTACAGTTGGAAATGGTTATAGTTTTACAGGTTCTGGTGAGTTTATTACTACTGGATTGCAGAGTATTAAGCTTTATGCTCAAGGTACACCAGGAACATCACAAACAGATGTTTTTGAAGTAATAAGCTCTTCAAAAACTCAAAATGTAGATTGTAATAATGTTCAGGTAGTTGTAAATTCTCAAATTTCAACTTTTAATATTGATTGTGGTACAGCAACTGTTAACGGTGTTTTTACAAAAGGTTCGACTATTATAAATAATACAATTTCAATAAAAGTAACTGCACAAACAACAGGTTCGTATCATGTTTATACGGAAAATATTAATGGAATAAGTTTTTCTAAAACAGGTACTTTTTCAACAACTGGGCCTCAAGTAATTACTTTAAATGGTTCAGGAACACTTAACTCTCCAAGTTCATTTAATATTGAAATATTAACAAATTCTAATATAACGTCAAAATGTTCCGTAAATATTCCAGTTATTTATACATCTATGACATATGGTATAATTGGATCTAATAGTACTTATAGTTGGGGATCACCTGCAAGAAAAGCAGCTTTGGCAAAAGCTTCAAATTTTGGACCAAATGGTTTAGTTCAAATTGAATCATTCTCAATGGCTTGGCAAGAAACAGATGCTAACGATGCAATCTCAAGATTGATTCAGCAAAATAAACCAGATATAGTGCTCTATAATGCATATGCCCTCAATCCAACAGTTAATCTTATCCAAGCTCTAAATAATTATGTTAATGCAGGTGGTGTATTAATTTTTGGAACGAAAGATGGAGATTTTGCAAGTACTAATTTATTACTAGATGGTATTTTTGGACCTAATTATACAGGAGCAGCAGCTAAACAAGGTCGTGGAGTTGATGATGAAGTATATTTGATAAACAGTATACAAAACGACCCTATTATAAATGGACCTTTTGGCAATACAGCAGGATTATATTGGGGAGAAGATAATGCAACAACAGGTACAATAATGGTGCCTACTTTGCCTCAAAATTCAATTCAGATCTCGTCTGCTTTTAATGTGATTGATCATGATGATAACGATCCTGCATCTTCAACAGTATGGTATAATAACTCTAAAAACTTTGTTTATTTTGGTGACTCTGTAGGTTCTGCAGATAATAAGGGTACAAACGATTATCCAGCATATTATAAAAATGGAAGTCCGTTGGCTAAATTGTACGGTTTACCTAGTTCGCAAAGACAAATTATTGCAAACGCAATTTTAGAACTAAACGCTGTAGCTTGGGCAATACATAAAGCTGCTACTAATGGTATAAATTCATATTAATTTATTTTATTATCAATTTACAAGTAAAACTAAAAAGTTTAGATATTTCTAATAATCAGTTAGTATTGATAAGTATGTAGTTGAAGATTTTAGATAATAATAATAGATCTAACTTGGTTGTATTTGCAAATAGTTCCTCCCTGTATATTACAAGGAGGAACTATTAAAGCTTCTTTAAAATTGATAATATTTATACCCGTTGTGCATTATGAATTAGAATTAAAAAGTTGTTCATTGTAAATGTTTTGTGGTTAAAACAATTTACTGACTTTCAGTCAAATGAACAAATTTTTTACTTTTTATACTCCATTGCATACAGATCAAACCCTTCAGCCCAATAGTCTTTTTTAATTTCTAAAAGCTCAAATCCTTTTTTTTCATAAAACTTGTAAGCTACTTGCGAAGTTCTAACCGTAATTTTTTTAATGCTATCAAGTAAGCATAGTTTTTCAATTCTATATTTCAATAGTTTTGTTCCTAAAGATTTACCCTGATATTCTGGATGAAAGATATCCCAACTAATTTTGCCAATTGTTTTGTTGTTTGTAAAGTTAATTCCACCACAACCAACAATTTTATTATCATAAATTAATACGTAATATAGTTCTCTTTCTTTCTCCAAATAATTGCATAAATCAGCTTCCTCTTCAACGGCAAAATATTCTGGTGTGTTTAATCGTAACAAGTCAATAATTTCATCTCTATCTTTTGGCTCGTATTCTCGTATTGAAATTAAGTTTGTCATTACAGTAAATAAGTTAAAAACCAAATAAATATTTCAAGCTATTAGTGCAATTAGGCAAAGATAAATTGTAGTTATTGGGAATCAAATTTATTTTTCTTCTACAATATTATATTCATTTTGCAATTCCAAAATATGCCTTCTTTTACTACTAAAATAAGATAGTGTTTGATATTTTGGAAAGCCCCTAATATAGTAGTCCAAATAAAAAAAATAAGTTGTATTTTTTTCAAATACATTGTTTTCATTATTGTCGGCTACAGCTATATTATTATTGCTTAAGCAAACATTATTTGAGTTTAAAACATAATTAATCCGTTTTTTTAAATTCTCAGAAAAAGTTAGTTTTTCAATTTCGGTTTTATAAATATTGGTTTTATTTATATACTCTTTTCTTATTGGTGAATAGGTATCTCCAGAGAAAAAAATATCAGATGAGTTTTTTTCAATTTCACGTTCAAGTTTTGACAAATAATGCAAATAATTTTTTGTCAAACTATCATAAGTTTTTATTTGATTATTTTGAGAGTTTGCAACTCGATGATTTATATTGTTCAGCAAATGTTTACTGTAACCTTCGTTGTTCTTTATAATTAGTTTATATGTAAAATCGTATGCTTGTTCATCGTATTTGTTTGAATTACAAGAAACTGTTAAAACAGCTAATAATAAAACGATACTATATTTCATTTTTTATCAATCAAATTGTATTTGTGAATTATAAAACAAATTATTTTTTTTGTTAAAGATAAATTTCAGTATGCTTTTTACATTAAAATCAATCTACTGTAACAAAAAAATCACCAGTTTTCTGAGCTATACCAGTATATTAATTTGTATTAACTACAAATATAATCTAAAACAATTAACTCACTGTTTTTATAAAATATAGCTATTTATTTAGCGTTCTCAATGCTTTTTTTACAATGTATTTTGTTGCTTTGGTATCGCTTTCGGTTTCCCAACGTTGGCAAAGAGCTATTACAAATTCGGATTGATTTTTACTTGCATCATTCAACCAATTTCCAACGCTATCCTGAACGTATTTTGAATGATCCGATTTTAAAGGTTCTAAAATAGGCAAAGCCAATTCCGGATTTTGTTTTAGGGTTTCAATATGCTCACACCAAACTCCACGCGGCCTTGTAACTTCAGTTGCAAAGCGTCTAATATTTTCGTCCTCATTAGCCGTCCATTTAGCAAGAATATCAATACTTTCGTTCAAATTACTTACCAGTTTTGGTCGTACAGTCATTCAACAAATCTCTCTTACTCCAAAATGCTTATCAGCCGCAAAAGCTTGAATTTGCTGTAGAGTTTCTGCAACGTTTAACTCTTTATTTTTTCCAATCGTGTAAGTTGCCCAACAACGAACAAGATCTGCATTGTGTTTTGCAATACTATCCAGAAATTCTTGGTCTTTGTTGCAAGTTGTTAGTTCAAAAAGCGTTGTTCCAATAGTTTCATTTATCGTATTTACAGTTTGCTTTTTTAGTTGATTAATTTTGGCAATAATAGGTTGCAAATATTCTAATCTATTGTTTTGCTTTAGCAGGTTTTCAAGTAAAATTCTTTGGTCAACAGCTAGCCATTCCACTAAATTTGCAGTTTCAATTTGCCCCAAATTAAGTTGTTGTAAAATATCGCTCGGTATATCTTTGGTAGAGCGCGCTCCCTTTCTTTTTGTCATTTACAACTGCGGTATTAATTGGTTAATAGTAATTTGTATTTGCAAACTTATCAATAATTATTTCATTTAGCTAAGCCAAAAAATCAATAATAAAACTTGCAGTTACATTTGGTTTTTCAGCAAGCATAAAATGTCCGCATTCTTCTATTTTTTTAAGTTGCAAAATAGTTGTAACATTTGGCAATGCCATTTGTAACATTCCATATCCGCTAGCTCCAATTCCGAGTACTGGCATAGTAAGTTTAGAGTATGTTTTACTGTCTTCAATATCTTTCGGAAAAGCCTGATACCAAGCGTTTGATGCTCTAATTGCATCTTTGCCATTATAAGCAAATTCATAAACGGCTTTATCAAATTCAGAAACGCTATTAGAATCAACCAATAAATTAGCAAATAACCATTCTATAACAATGTTCATTCGCCCTTCAAGAAGCTGTTCCGGAAGTTCTTTTACCTGATTAAATGCCAACCACCAAGGATAAAGATAAGTTGCTCCAAAAACAGGTAACATAGGTAATTGATACATTCCTGCATCTGGATGCGGCGTATCTAATAAGATTAATTTAGAAGTTGTTTCAGAAAAATTTGAGGCAAAACTAAAAGCAACATGAGCACCAATGTCATGACCGCAAATATGCACTTTTTCAAATCCCAACTTGTTTACAAGCTCAAAAATGTCTTTTGCCATATTCTTTTTCTCATACCCGTTTGCTGGTTTGTCAGAACTGCCCATTCCTCTCATTTCTACCACCACAATACAATATTTTTCGGCAAGTATAGGCATTACTTTATGGTAAGCCCACCAAGTTTCTGGATAACCAGGAATTAAAATTAAAGGGTCGCCATGTCCGCCTTTCACATAATGTAGCCTCGTTCCATTCACTTTTGCATAGTTATTTGTAAAACCAGGCAATGTTTTTATTAGTTCTTCATCAGTGTATTTCATGCTTACTGTTTTTTTGCAGATTGTTCTATTAGTCAATTGCAAAAATAAATACTATTTTTGTAGTCCACAACCATGAAGTATACTTCATGGTTTATATATTTTTTTTAAAATTGAATAATGAAATTGATAAATCAACTCTCAAAAGAAACAGGAATACCAATTGGAACAATTCGTTTCTATGAAAAAAGCGGACTAATTAAAGGACAAACAAAAAAAGAGATAACTACCAACAATTATGTTTATTATGATGATGAAACTGTAGATAAACTTAGATTTATACAAATGGCAAAAGCCGTAGGATTTACCTTGTCAGAAATAAAAGAAGTTATAGATGCTTGGTACAAAAAACAACTAACCAAATCAGCAAAAATTGAAGTTTTAAACAAAAAATTATTGCAAATAGACGAGAAAATGAAAGAATTAAAGGCAGTAAAAAAACAAATTGCAGTTTGTAAATCAAATATAGAACAAGAAATAGATTAACACGATACTCTCGCTAATCTAAATCTCTTGACCAAAACTATACACACGTTTTATTGTTCTTCTAGAATTGATTTTCCAGTTGATTTGTCTCCAGAAGTCCATTCCCAAATTTCGTGAAGTCTAATTTTTCCATTTTCAAGAATTTCTGGAGTCGATTTACAAATTCCTGTCATCAGTTCACCGTTATTATTTACTTGATGATAACGCATTTCTATATTTCCTTCAGAGTCAACCAAGCCAATTAAATGACCACATTTAATTTTTCCACCAGAATAGTCAGACGTTAAAATAGCATCAACTTGTTTGTAATAAAAAACAGTTTCATTTGTTGTTTCTCCATTTTCAGTATTACTCGTTGGTCTAAATATTTTGCCATTATAGTTTATCACGCTTCCAATTGTTGTTTTGTTGCTGTTTAGTAAAGATATTTGAGGTGTAGTTATAATGAATCTAGAAATTATACTAATCAATATAAAACAGAAACAATTAAAAAGTATGCTTTTGCAAATAATCTTCAACAAAATTAAGCAAACAAGCTGTTACACCTCACTTTTTCGCACAATGATATTAAGGATTTACTTTTTTTAAATCCATTTGGATGGTATCTTTATAAAAAATCATTTTCCATTGCATTGAGTTATCAGTAAGATTATTAATCTGAACAGGAATTGTATCAGGTTTATTTCGATTATTTTCGTAAGATATAACCGTAAATTGCTGATCCTTTTCATTGTAATGATACTTCATAAATAAAGAAATACTATCCACATACAAATATGGATTTGGACAATAGTACATTTTACCTCTCTCTTCTATATAAATTGTTTTCCAAGCTAAAGTATCATTTATCCAAGCTTTTTCAGCAATTAGTTCACCATTGCGTATCATTTTTTCAACTTTCCATTTACCAAAATATTTTTTTGAAAGATGAACATCGTAATTATAATAAACAACAAATAGACATGGAATCAAAACACACAACAATCGAGCAATTAAACGTAAAAAGTTATTACCAAGTGAAGGCAATGTACTTTTATACTGATTAAAAAAACGTATTATGTCAACTTTGTGTTGCAAAAATAAATTAACTAACCCTAAAGTTATTAAAATAGATGTAAATAATGTAATCGGTCCAATATTATAAAAAACATTAATCAAAACAATATTTAATATTACAGGCAAAAGTAGTAATACACCTAATAAAAGAGTACGTCTAAATAATAAAAACACACTGCCAATTATCTGAAAAAAAGCAACAATAACAGAAAGTCCGTAAGAAAATCCATAGTATTTCCAAGTTAATTCTGGCCCAGTTAATGAACTTACCAAAGAATCATCAATATGATATGAATAATTGAAATTAACTTCAAATATTTTTTGAAACCCAAAATCCAATAATAAAAAAGCGATCCAATAACGCAATAATATTGACAGCCAAGAAACATATACTATAGAGCTCACATTTTTTCTTTTATGCCAATAAAATGAAAACCCAATAGAGAATAATATTGACAAAGCTAAGGTCAAAAATCCTGCGGGAAGAATAAACTTTGAAAGTTTATAAGGTAAAAGAGGCATAATTATAAATAGAGCAGTATTTACAGCACCTACAATTGCTAAAAAAGCCAATGATAATTTAGAAAACCATGTAGCGTTATTTATTTCTTTCTTTATATTCATAATAGTTTTTTGATTTTATGTTTTGAAGGTATGCTTAAAGACAATAATACCCAACATATTTTTTTTTCAAAAAATAAAAAAGTCTCATAAAAACTTATTTGAATTTTATTAAATCTGACACTAATATAAGTATTAATTATATACGTTTTAAATCTAAAAATATAAAGCCCAAAATAGCCCGAAAGATTTGAGCTTGCGTAAGGTAATTATGTTTAACAAAGCAAGTCAAGATAGTTGGAGGCTACACCAACTGAGTAAAGTTAAAGCTTAGTATTAGATTTATTGCTTTTAGTCTTCAATTTTTTGGTATTTAAGCGTGTTGCTATTGTTATCAATGGATAAAAATATTCTTGTCGAAAAGTTCTCAATTTCTGAAAATATTTCTCTTGAATAAAATTTCGGATACTTAAAGTTAAATACTTTACCATTTATCGTATATGGCAAACTTTCAGTATCATTAGCTATTTCCTGTTCGTTAGTAAATGATTTGAAATTTGCAGAGTTTTTGATATCATTTATTAATCTGTCTTTATCTTCCTTCGAAATTTCAATTTCTGTTTTCTGTATTCTTTCTGGCATTCCTATCACCTTGTTATTTGTAATTTTAAAGTCGTCTTTTAACTCAATGTCAATATACTTTAAATCATTAATAACGTCTTTTTTTGAAATGGTCAATTCGTCAATCGTATTGGTCAGCAATGCTAAGACTACCATTACAATCATAACTATTGAAATTGCCAAACCAACTTTAGAATTCTTCTCTTTTGAATAAATAAATAGTCCAACTGCAATGCTAAAAAAAACTAGCAAAAAAATTAAACCGCAAATTAAAACCATTCCCATTTTATTCTATTAGGTAAGTTTATTACTATATTGTCTCGTTATAACCAATTTTTTTTATAACAAAACATAGTTAGTTTCGTAATTAAACGAATATAGTTAATTTCAATTAAAACTACAGAAACAAAATAGCCCAAAACAGTAAAAAACGAGCGTCCAAACATTGAAAAAAGCGAAAAACTCTAATTCATCGACAAATTAAAACCGACCTCAAAACAAATTCGTTAAAAAAATGAAGCATCTTTTCGTTAAGAATCATTTAGTGTCCGCAGCGCAGCAAGTTTAAATGATTTAGAAAATAGGAGCCCATTTTTAGAAATTGTTTTGGAGTCTTGACTTTTTTGTTTCGTTTTTGCATCAAGGCAAAAATGAAAAGAATAATTTTTTGTTTAGGTATTCAGTGATGATAATTTATTATCTATTATTTTTATTGGAATAAATTATAGTTGAAGCACAGCAAGTTTAAATGATAAAATAAAATCACTAAACTCCAATTCATCGACAAACTCAAAACAGATAAAGACTAATTATAAAATTTTATTACACCCAACCTTCTCGAATCGCTTTTACTAATAATTCTTGCAAATTTAAACAACCCGATTTTTGCAAAATATTCTTTCGATGGTTTCGAATTGTAAAAATACTTCGTCCCAATAACAAAGCTATTTCTTCACTTTTTTTACCTTGTACCATATAGTGCAATATTTCCTGCTCTTTAATAGTGAAGAGTTTGTTTGCAAGCGTAAAAGCTTCCGTCAAATGAACATTGTAATACGAAGGCGCATCTTGCATACCAATAAAAGACAATTTTGGAATTCCCGTGATATTCAAATGGGTAAGATCAGTAAAAATCCCCAATGTCCGTGCACCGCCTTCAGGGAAATAAAAAATAGGTACAATCTGTTGCTGAATACGCTTATAATTGCCTTCTTGGGTTTTAAATCGATAATCATAGGCAAATTTATACTTAAAAATAAGCTCTTGAGGCAGCCCCATAAAAAAACGAACAGCACTTTGTTCGTAATGATAAAAATAAGGTAAATCTTCAGGATGAATATTATTGATAATTTCAGGCAAGAAAAATTTATTTGCCTCATATCCCAATACTTTTTTAATATTTGGACTTACATATTCAACTTCTGCTTTTAGCGTGTTGAAAATCAAATAGAAATAATCCCCAAAGTGAAAAACATCCATATAACGATTAATGAGTTCCTGTTGAGAAAGGTCAATCGGTTCAGTTAATCCTTTGGGAATATCATCCCAAATATCACGTAATTTATCAATTCTTGTGTCCATAGTTATTAGATGTTAAGGCTTTTATTTTCAGGCGTATAGCTAGAAGTAGCTATTTTATATCAAAAATAAAGAAAATACCTTTGTTAAGTTAATTTTAACATATAAAAAATGAACACTATTACTAAAATAATAACAGGCATTGTTGGGATAATTTGTTTGCTTATTGCAACAAATACAAGGGCACAGTCGCAGTGGTCAAGTCCAGCAACAGTCGGTTCTCGTTCAGAAGTGGTTGTTTTATATAGTTATCAATGGGTAACCACTGGGAAAGGACATCAAGATTTAAAAATTGTTTGCAAGAATATAACAACAGACAAAATTAAGTTCAAGATTAATTATGAAGTTCATTTTCATAGCGGAGATGTAGAACGCGTAGCTTCAAGTAATACAATTGAATTAAAACCAGGTGAAGTCTACGATCCCAAATCAGTTGCAGATTGGGGAGGTGTTTATATGCGTTATTTTCTTACACCCACAGGAGGAAAATATGGTGCAAAAGAAAAGTGGTTTCAATTTGGAAAGGATAGTTATGGAACACCACTATATTCGGCTATACATAGCGTGATGAATATGAAAATTACTGATTTTGAAAATCTTAGTCTAAAAGAACGGGAAGAAAAAGAAAAATTAGAAAAACAGAAGAAAGAAGCTGAAGCTAAAAAACAGAAAGAGGAAAAAGAAAAGAAAGAAGCTGAAGAGAAAAAGAAAAAAGAAGCAGCAGATAAAAAAGAAAAGGAAGAAAATAAAAAACAAACTGCGTCAAACAATAAAACTACCGATGATTTTTGGGGAGATGGATCTTCTTCTAAAAAGTCAACTAATTCAAACGATACCAATAAAGATTTGTACCCGAAAGATGAAAATTTTGTAGCCGATTCTAAATTTAAAAATAATTTGAATGGTGTTAAAGAAGGAGATTATTTTACCGATGACGCAGGCGGTTACTATAAAAGAGAATTAGGTGGTGCACGTAAAGTAGACAAGATGGTTTATGAACGCGAAGCGGCAAATAAAATTTACGAAAAAATGGAACGTCAGGAAATAGAACGCCAGCAACGCGAAGCTGAATTTAACCATAATTTGGATAATATGAGTACTAGTTTTTATGCGATGTCAGCAGCTAAAACGGGTATGCGTGACGCCAGTAGTTTAGGCAGTGGTTATTCGAGTATTGAAGAACTAAATACTGCTTTTAATCAAAAAATGCGTCAAGTATCAGCAATGGGTAGTCAAATGCAAGCATCTACCACACAAGCTGTACAAGCATATTCAACACTTATCAATACAGGTTCCAGCGGTTATGATTACTCAGGCTATACAAATGCTATAGGTAGTATCGGTGCCGCTATTAGCGCCAATAAAGCCGAAAATGACGCAAGAGAAGAGCTAAAAAGACAACGCGCCGAAGAAGAGGCAAGAATAAAAAAAGAAAAATTAGACGCCTTAATAACCATCCGTACTGAGATTGGTAAAGTCTATATCGAAGGCGGAATGCCGTTAAGCTCACATAAAATAACTGCACCCGTATTGTATGTGTTTGCTTATAACACCAATAAAGCCGATTGGGATAAAAACCAAAGTGTAGCAATGAGTATTAGTAATGTAATATCCGTATATCGATACAGTGATGGAACGTATCCTTATACTTCGAACGTAAAGCAAACTTTTGAAAACGCAGGAATTAATAGTCCGGTTTTAATGGGGTATTTTACCAATAAAACCGAAGCCGAAAATTACCGCAATTCACTGTTAGATGTTGCACCGAATGCCAAATTTGCTGTAAAAGAGGTTGAAGTAAAAGTAAAAGAACAAAAGTCGGGCACCACAACCAATACTTCAGAAACTGATTTTTGGGGCACCAAAACAAATACTAAAAAACAAGAAAATATCCAAAACACGGAAACCGACTTTTGGGGTACAGCAACAAAAAACAAGAAAACAGAATCCAAAAAGGAAACAAAAAAAGAAGACGATTTTTGGAGTAAATAAGGATCTGTTGAGCATACTATGATTCTTTAATTTTAAATTAATACAAACATAATACCGAGCAAGAATATGAAACAGTTTGTACAACTAATGTTTTTTTTATGGATAACAACAGGTACCTATGCACAAAGTAATCTAGAAGCTAAAATGGCATATCAACTGGCCGAAGAAAAGTTTGATGCCAAACAATATGGTGAAGCTTTGGATTACTTACAAAAAGCTGAAATCGCTTTGGGAAGTACCAACCCGCCAATGTTATTTTTAAAGGTAATGATAACCAATCAGATTGTTTCTGCAAATGAGAGTATGGATAATTATCAGGCGTTCGAAAAAGCCATTGCCGATTTCGACAAACACAAGAATAAAGAAGCACTTGGGGAAGAGAAACTAATGGAAGTTTATCGTATAAAAATGAATGTTGCTAAACACAAAACGGCTTATGCAATAAAATTAGATCGAATAGTTCGATACATAGAAATGGTGTCTCGTTTAGCGGTGGAGTTTCCAAAAACAGAAACCACATTAAATGATTTGCTTGAAAGTATACCCTCAACATGGGTAAGGCTAAATTATAATATAGAACCCGAAAAAAGAAAGAAAGAAAAAAAGTTTAAAGGTTATTATTCTTTTGACAAGACTGGTGTTCAAATTCAGAAAAAATCAATTACTGGAATTTCTTTAAAGAAAGATGAAGATCGCGTGGATTATTATTATGCGACTAAAATTTTAAATACAGATGATATTGACCTACCTCAGAGAGAATTAACAGTACAAGAGATTGGCGAACTATTAGGCATTTCCAAACAAGACTGGGAAGATTTTACAACAATAGAACCGAAGCTTATATATAGGATTGATTATGATTTCAGCAATTTTAGTGCTTACAAAATTAGTAGCAATTATGATTCATTAATATATGGATATCCAGTGCTATTCGAAATGATAATTGATAATAGAACTTACCCTATAAAAAATAAAATAGGACAACAAATAGCTATAAAAATCTCAAAAAACACTTTAAATAATAATGAATAAAACTTATAGCGTATGAGAATATTACTATTAGCACTTTTCCTCTTGTTAGTATCTAGCGGGGTTTGGGGGCAGGAAGTTGTAACAAAAGAGGAAGTGACTGATATTGTTGCTAAAGCTTTACAAAAACAAGATGAAAAAATAAAAAAGGGGCAGGATGAACTTTTAGAAAAGTTGCAGGCGATAAACGATAGTGATAAAACAACAATAGGTACATTTAGAATAAATGAATACGCAACTGTTGTAAAAAACGGAACAGATTTTTCATTTGAGCGGTTTGTAGAAATACGGAATAATTTTGATAAAAAGTTAAAAGATCAGCATGTTAAAAAAGAATATAAAGAAAGAGGAATTGTTTCAGGGGATAATAATATGTACACCTTTATACAAATAGATAGTGTAAGAATATGGATTAATGAAGGAGTTATAGAATCTATAAAAGTGTATACCATTGATGGTGCGGCATATAGCAATCGTAAAGCACCTATACCCATTTTGACTTTAGAAAACAGATTTAGCGATAAATTACATAATCCTTATAATAACAACTATATTTTACTTAAAGATGTACTTTCTTTTGAATCTATAAGACGGTTCAATTATTTTCCAGATGAACAGGAATTGCTACTTTTTAATAAAGACAAAAATGGAAATTGCAAATCTTCAGTAAAATTAGAAGCAGATAATAATATAAATTCTTTACTTAATATCGGAATATACTCAGATTTAATGGCATTATTCGGTAATGAAGCAAATGGATTGGTACAACTAGAAGCTTCGAGTAAATTTTATCTTCATAGACACAACTACAAAAATAGTTTTATATATGTACCACTTGATGTAATTGAACCATTTTTCCATTTTAGTAGAATCGATAGCAAATTTGACACAATAACATTATCAAATAAAGACGAAATTAATAGATTAGAGTTATTTAGACGTTCCACTTATACTGTCGGTTTAGATGCAAATATTTTTCGTTGGGACTTCCGTCCGTCGAATTCTTTGGAAATAAAAGCAGGATATATGTTGAGTACAGGAAATATTGTGATTAAAGATGATAAAACAAGTTATAGCATACACAGCCCTTACGGGGAAATAGCTGTTAAAAGTAAAAAACTGAATAATTTTGGAATAGATTTAAAATATAGATACCTATTTCAAAAATTGAATCCTAACAAGCTGATTGAAAATGATGAATGGAATCAGTTAATGTCTTTTACAGCAAGTGTTTTCTACTTTCCAAACAAGAAAAAAGATAATAAATTTTTTATTCGATTTATAAATTATCTAAATCTCTCAGATAGAAAGCAAGATTTTTCTCAACTTCAATTTGGTTACCAACAAGCATTAAACTTTTAAAATAATGAAAAAACTATACACATTTTTAATACTACTATTTACTTTTACATTTGCCCAAGCGCAAAACGACATAAAAGCCCGCATAGAATTTGAAGAAGCCGAAAAAGCTTATACAGAAGAAAACTACGAAACAGCTCTAAAACATCTAAATCAAACCGAAAAGGAGTTAGGTAGATGGACACCTAATGTGTCATATCTTAAAATAGAATGTTTGTATGCTCTTACCGATATGGGAAATTTTGGAGCACCAACTATGCAACCGCTTTACGAGGAAGTGACTAAATATATGGCACACCTCAACAAACTAAAAAGCAATGATGTACCTATGGAAAAATATAAAGTAGTGTATGGCATAGAAAAAACATTAAAAACATTAAAGTTAGAAGAACGTCAAAGTCCTGAATTTTTAAAAGCTAAAACAGCGCATGATACCAAAAACTATGATGTTGCTATTCCGTTATACGAAAAACTGGCTCAAAAAGGGAATAGTTGGGCTATGCGCAATTTGGGCGTTATTTATGAAATAAAAAAAGACAACGATAAAGCCAAAGAATGGTATCTAAAAGCAATTGAAAATAACAATGGTGAAGCAGCTGAAGGACTCGCTAAAATAGATAAAGATAATGCCAGAAAATATTATGAACAATCCGCACAATTGGAACATCCTTATGTAGTATATGCAATGGGCTGGTATGCCGAAAACGTGGATAATAATCCTACAATGGCAATGGAATTTTATCAACAAGCAGTAAATTTAGGGAGCACTCAGGCCATTCTTGCAATTGCGGATCTTTACAAAGAAGGGAAAGGTGTAACTGCAGATGCTAAAAAAGCAGAAAAACACTATAAAAGTGCAGCAATAAAAGGGAGTTCAGATGCACTTTTTAATATAGGTTCTTTATATCATAATGGAGAAAATGGTATAGTTCAAAACCATAAAACAGCCATAGAATGGTATATGAAAGCAGTGGAGAAAGCAAACCATTCGGCAATGTATAATATAGGGTGGATCTACCAAAACGGACAAGGTGGTTTTCCAAAAGATTATAAAAAAGCAGAAGAGTGGTATTTAAAATCAGCTGAGGTGGGGAGTAGTACAAAATATGAATATAAGCTGTTAGGCGAGTTATATAGTTTGTCAGATAATAATCAACCACTAAAAGCCTTAGAATATTATGAAAAATATGCAGAAGCTGGATATGCTAAAGGAATGCTTGAAACAGCAAATATCTATTTTATTGGAAAAGGAGGCGTAGCAAAAGATTATGCTAAAGCTGCAAAATACTATGAACAATATTACGAAAATGAAAAGAAAAACGAAAATTTTATCGATAACCTAATTGATATCTATAACCGCGGTGGATACGGTGTTGAAAAAGACAAAGAAAAAGCTAAATATTGGAAAGAAATTAGAAGAAGATAAATTGCAGTATAGAATCACTGCATATTTAATGAAGATTATTTCACCAAGTTTAAATGAAAAATAAAAACCACTAAATTAACAACCTAGGAGCAACTCAAACCGACCTTAGTTTTTTTACGAGAGTCAAACCGTTGCAATTTCCGTAAAAAGAAATGCTGTCCGAAGCGCAGCAAGTTCATTTCTTTTAGGAAATAAAACACAGGTTGACCGTAAAAAAAGTAGAGTCTTGATCTTTTTGTTTCGTTTTTGGGTCAAGCCAAAAATGAAAGAGATAACTTCTTTTAGGAAATAAAAAGCTGTTTGACCATAAAAAAAGTAGAGTCTTGATTTTTTTGTTTCCCCACATACTCTCATTTAGTGTTAATGATTTTTCTAAAGATTCTTCCAGATTTTGAATACCATTAAGCAAGTATGTAAAATCAAATTGGGCTAAAAACACGTATTGATCAATATGTTTATTCCAAATAAATATGCGGAAAACACGTATTGTTTATTATTTGAAAATTATAAACATTTACATAATTAACTTTTAAATGTTTAGTTTTATGGAAATTAACAAAAATTCAG
>JASLED010000024.1 GCA_030151255.1 Flavobacterium sp. | reverse complement strand
TTTAAATAAGTTGTTTAATTATTTAAATATTGGCTGTTTATATTAATAATTGTGGCTTAAATTGTTATTTTTGTAAAAAACCTATTGCTTTGAAGAAGTTGATATTTAAAATAATAAAAATTATTGGCTGGATTGTTTTTTCAATTGCAGCTTTACTTGTTTTATTAATTGTTCTAATACAAATTCCGTTTGTTCAGCAAAAAATAAAAGATGAGGTTATATTATTTGTAGAAAATAAAATTGGTACGCCCGTAAAAATGGAGCGTATATCTATCTCTTTCCCTAAAGAAATTGTAATAAAAGAGTTTTATTTAGAATCTCAAGAAAAAGATACTTTGATTACTGTAGGGCGTTTAGGTGTTGATATTAGTCTTTTAAATTTATTGTTTAGTGAAGTAAAAATAAGCAATATTGATTTGGAAGGATTAAAAGCAAATATTAAACGAGATGAAAATAAACGTTTTAATTTTGATTATATAATAGATGCTTTTGCTTCAGATGATGATCCTAAGGATGAGTCTTCGTCAATGACAATTTCTGTTGGACAAATTGATTTGAGCAGCATAGCATTAAAGTTTGATGACGAATACGAAGGGCATCATCTAGATTTTAAGTTAAAGCAATTTGTAACTCGATTTAAAGATTTTGATTTAGATAAAATGCTTTTCTCACTTCCAAAAGTAGCAACTGATGGTTTGGAGTTAACTTATAGTAAACAACCTTCCAAACACCAGGTAGAAAATGAAGAAAAGCAAGAAAAAGAAACAGAAGAATCTGCATCTTCAATGCCTGATTTGCGTTTAGGAATGATTGAAATGAGTCGTACTAAACTTAGTTATGAAAGTGTAGAAGATTATATGCGTGCAGCGTTGAGTTTAGATGATTTTAAAATTTCGTTTAATCAATTGGATTTGATTAATCAAAATATTGATATTCAAGATTTATTATTAAATAATACTAAAACGGAAGTTACTTTTTTAAAACGACCAAAAGCTGAAAATTCTTCAAAGGTGCATGAAGAAGAAAATAAGGTAGATAAATCTGCTTCAAACGAAATAGGTTGGAGTTTAGGTATTCGAGATTTAAATATCAAAGAATTTAATGCAAAATATAATGACAATAATTTTGTTGCTTTAAAACAAGGATTAGATGCAAATCATATAAATATTAACGATTTAGCTTTACAATTAAAAGATTTACATTATACATCTTCTGGTATGACTGGAAATCTACAGCATTTTTCATTTGCCGAGCAAAGCGGTTTTAAGTTAAATGAAGCAAAAGCTTATTTTCAGTATGGCGAGCAATCATCTTTTCTTAAAAACTTGTATTTAGAAACGCCAAATACCAAATTTAAAAGTTCGGTGGTTTTAAATTATCATAACATTAATACCATTCAAAAAGAACTTGAAAAATTGTCGATCGATTTATCAATAACAGATTCGTTTTTTGGTTTTAAGGATGCGTATTTATTAATGCCAGACGTTTTTAAAGCCAATGGGATAACTGAGTTGCAAAACGAGAAAATTAAACTAGATTGGGTTGTAAAAGGATTGGTAAATGATTTGACGATTGAAAAATTCTATTTAAATATTTTTGGTTCGAGTTTTATAAATGCAGAAGGAAAAATTAAAGGAATGCCAAATGTTAAAAAATCGTTTGTAGATATTGTTGTAAAAGATTTTCAAACAACTGCAAAAGACATTAAAAAGCTTTGTCCACCAAAATTATTACCAAAAGATATTGAAATTCCAGCTTTACTTTCACTTACAGGAAATGTAAAAGGAACAATGAATGATATTGCAACTAAGTTGACGTTGAAATCTAGTTTAGGAAATGCTTCATTAAACGGAAGTTTTAATCAACGTATAAAAAATAAAGAAAAATACAATGTAGATATTGCATTTCAGAACTTAAATGTAGGTAGAATTATCAAAAATGATTCGATAGGTACTGTTACGCTTTCTGGAAAAGTTAATGGTGTTGGTTTGTTGCCAGAAACAATGACTGCAAGTACTTCGCTTCAATTAAATAAGGCAACCTACAATGGTTATACTTATAAAGATATTGTGCTTGATGGCAGTATAAATAAAGGAATTTATAGCATTAAAACAGAAAATTTAGATCCAAATTTATTATATGATATTAAAGCAAATGGAGTTTGGGCCAAAGATCAATTGAGTTTAAATTTAGTAGCAGATATAAAAAATATCGATTTTCAAAACCTTAAATTAAAAAAGGATCAGGCTTTTATAAAAGGAGTTGTAACAATCAATATGCCTAACATTTTTCCGGATAGTTTACAAGGAACAATAGAAGCCAAAGATTTTGTTTTTGGTACAAATTTAGGATTGTTTACTGTTAATCCGATTGTTTTTGAAACAATAGCTAAACCAAATTATCGCAAAATGTCATTAAAATCTCAGGTAATCGATTTTGAGATGGAAGGCGATTATTTACTTCCTCAATTGAGTGATGCTGTTGTATCTACGCTTAAAAAATATTACACCGTTGAAATTATAGAGCAAGAAACAAAAAACAAGTTAAAAGTTAAAAAAGAAGTTGTACAAAAAAATGTAAAACCTCAATCTTTTACTTATAAAATAAACATTAAAAATGATCCGATTTATCAAAAAGTTATACCTGAATTAAAAGAAGTTCAACCTATTCAATTTACAGGCGGATATAAGCAAAGCGAAGATTATTTAAGCTTAAACGGGTTAATTCCTGCAATTGAATATGGAGATATTTTAATTGATTCTATTGCGGTTAATTTTTCTACTTCTCAAGATAAAAAACTTACTTACTTATTAAAAATAAACAGTATTTCTAATTTTTCGTTTGGTATTAATAAATTACAAGTAGATGGATTTGCAGAAAATAATAAGATTGATTTTAATTTAAAACTTTTAGATGAAAATCAAAAATTACAATATTTAATTGGAGCAGAGATTTTTGCTAGTTTAGCTCAACATAAAATTAGTATAAAAGAAACAGATTTTATTTTAGATTATAAGACTTGGCAAGTAAATAAAAACAATAAAATTGTTGTAAGTGAAGAAGGAGTTTATGTAACTGATTTTCTCTTGAGTCAAGGTACAAGCATGATAAAGGTGCAATCTGACCAAGAAAAGATGAATAGCCCGCTTTCAATCGATTTAAAAGATTTTGATCTTGCTACGCTTACCAAAATGATTAAGAAAGATAAACTTATTGCACAAGGTTTAATGGAGGGCAATGTTTATCTGCAAAATATAGCTTCTGATTTGCGATTTGTTTCCGATCTTACAATCAAAGATTTGGGTGTTTTTGAAATTGTATTAGGGAATTTATTTGTTGATGTAAAAAATGAATCAGCAAGTAAATACTTAGCCAATGTAACCTTAGAAGGCGGTCAGAATAAAATTAGCCTAGGTGGATCTGCTGATGTGGATCAGAAAGAAATGGATTTGAAATTGAATATTAATCAATTGCAACTAAAAGCGTTAGAAGGTTTTAGTATGGGTAATTTGAGTAATTCCCAAGGATTTTTATCTGGAAATATGAGTATTGGAGGAAAATTTGATGCGCCTAAAATTCTTGGAGATATCAATTTCAACGATATGAGTTTTCACGTAAATCCAATTAATGCAGATTTTAAGGATATTAATGATAAAATTGCTTTTACAAATCGAGGTATTGAACTAAATAAGTTTAAAATTACAGATGCAGATGGTAATTTACTACTTATTGACGGTCAGTTACTTACTGAAAATTATATGAATTACAAATTTAATTTTGATATAAAAGCAGTTGATTTTAAAGCAATTAGTTCTACTTCAAAAGATAATGATATGTATTATGGTACATTGATTTTTGATTCAAATATACAAGTACGCGGAGATATGGATACTCCAAAAGTGTCTGGGCAACTTAGAGTAGGAGCAAATACTGATTTTACTATTGTAATGCCGCAAGAAGATCCTTCTATTGCAGATAGAGAAGGAATTGTTGAATTTATTGATGAAGAAAGTTTAAAACAAGCAGCCCTTCAGCAATATAACGACGATTTTAATAATTCGAAATTTAAAGGATTGGATGTTTCTTTGACAATTTTGGTAGATAAAAAAGCTACTTTTTCCATGATAATGGATAAGCAAAGTGGAGATAAAGTAATGATAAAAGGAGAGGGAGATATTGTAGCAGGCATAGATCCGTCAGGCAAAATATCATTAACAGGTAGATATGAGTTTTCGGAAGGATCATATGATTTGTCATTTAATTTTATCAAACGAAAGTTTTTGGTACAAGAAGGAAGTTCAATCACATTTGCGGGCGATCCAACCGATGCAATATTAAATTTAACTGCTATTTATGAAACAAAAGTGGCACCTTATGATTTAATGCAAGATCAAATAGCGTCATTATCACCAACACAACAAAATTTGTATAAACAACAAATACCTTTTCAAACTTTCTTAATGATGAATGGTGAGGTATTAAAGCCCGAAATTAGTTTTGATATTCGTTTAAAAGATGGTATTTCTAGTGTATCTGGAGATGTTATTACCAATGTAAAATCTAAATTAGAGCAACTCCGAACCAATGAAACAGAGCTAAATAAGCAAGTTTTTGCTTTGTTATTAATTAATAGTTTTATCGGAGAAAATCCATTCGATAGCAGTGTTGGCGGTGTTAGTGCAGGTACAATGGCAAGGCAAAGTGTAAATCGTTTATTATCAGATCAATTAAATAACTTTGCAGGTAGTTTAATTAAAAGTGTAGATTTGAATTTTAACCTAGAATCGTCTGAAGATTTTTCAAGCGGAACAAGAGAGAATAGAACAGATTTAAATGTGGCAGTTTCTAAAAAACTTTTCTCAGAACGTTTAAAAGTTACAGTAGGAAGTAGTTTTGAAGTAGAAGGAAATCGACGCGAAAACGAACAAGCATCAAATATTGCAGGAGATATTGAAATGGAATATGCGCTTACAAGAGACGGAAGATATTTATTGCGTGTATATAGAAAAAATACTTATGATATAGCTTTACAAGGACAGGTTGTAGAAACAGGTGTTGGTTTTGTTATAACAATGAGCTATGATAAGTTTAAAGAATTGTTCGATCAATCAAAGGATAAAAAAGAATTAAAAAAGAAATTGAAAGATGAGGCACAAAGTAAAAAAGAATAATTTACGATGGATTGGTTTTATCATCACTATTGTTTTGCTATTTAGTTCTTGTAGTTCTACAAAATATTTAAAAGAAGACGAAATTCTATATGTTGGCGGCGATGTGAAAATTGTAAACGATAGTTTGTCTAAGGCAAATAAAAAAGAAATGCGCGAGACGTTGGACGAACTTTTACGCCCAATTCCAAATGCTTCACTTTTTGGTTTTAGATACAAATTATTCTTTTATAACATGGGAGGAGATCCTGATAAAAGCAGTAAAATTAGACGTTGGATGCGCAATAAGTTAGGCGAGCCGCCTGTGCTTTTTCAACAAAGTGATATGCTTAATAATCAATCTATTTTAACGAATAGAATTGAAAATGCAGGATTTTTTAATGCCGATGTTACCTTTGAAGAAAAAGAAGTAGGCGATAAAAAAGTGGAAGTTATTTATACTGTAAAACCAGGTGATCAGTATCGAATAAAAAATGTTACTTTTTTAAATGATTCCACTCCTTTACAACAACTTATTTATGATGCTGGCACAAAATGGACTCGCTTGAGAAAGGGAAAACCATATAATTTGAATAATATAAAAGAGGAAAGAGAACGTTTTGATGCTTATGTAAAAAACAAAGGATATTATTTTTTTAGTCCAAATAATCTGATTGTTCAAGTAGATAGTACTGTAGGAAAACATCAGGTAGATTTATTTGTGAAAGTAAAAGATGATACTCCTGCATTGGCAAAAAAAGCTTTTACTATTGGTAATATTTATGTGTATTCTGATTATTCTTTATTAGATTCTAATTCATCATCAAAAAATGCAGAAGCCATAGCGTATAAAGATTTAGAAATAATTGATCCAAAACATAAGTTTAAACCACTTATTTTTGATCGAACTATTTATCTAAAAAAAGGAGCTTTATATAGCAGAAATGAACATAATTTATCGCTAAATCGATTAGTAAACTTAGGAGTATTCAAATATGTAAAAAACACTTTTGAAATAAAAGACTCTTTGAGCAACGTTTTAGATGTTTATTATTATCTAACGCCAGATAAACCTAAAAGTATTCGTATGGAACTGTTAGGGAAAACAAATTCTGCAAGCTATAATGGTGTGGAGCTAAACTTAAATTGGAGTCATAAAAATATTTTTAAAGGAGCAGAGTTATTATCTATTTCAGCTTATGGTGGTGCTGATTTTCAGTTGTCATCAAGTAGCAATGGATATGATGTTTACAAAGCCGGATTGGAAGGAACGCTTACTTTTCCTAGATTAATTACGCCATGGAATTTCCATTCGTCTAGCGGTTTTGTTCCGCGAACTAAAGCTGTTTTAGGTGGCGAATATTTATACAGAACACAGTTATATTCGCTTCAATCTTTTAAAGCTTCTTGGGGGTATATTTGGAAAGAAAATGCGCTTAAAGAACATCAGTTAGAAGTAGTTGATATTAATTATGTAATTCCACAAAATGTTACTGAATTATACCAAGAAACAGCACAAGGTAATCCTTCGTTAGAAAGAATTTTAGATAAACAATTAATCTTCGGACCAACATATTATTTTACCTATTCGAACACCACACAGCAACGAAAAAAGAATACGTTTTATTATAGAGGCGGACTAGATCTTTCTGGTAATATTGTAGGTTTATTAATGAAGGCAGATTCGGAAAAAGGAGAGGAGAAAAGCATTTTAGGTGTACCTTTTAGTCAATATATTCGAACAGAACACGATATTAGACACTATCGTAAATTGGGAAAAAGCGCTCAATTTGTTAGTCGAATTCACGCAGGAATAGGATATTCATACGGAAATTCAAGAAATCTTCCTTATTCAAAACAATTTTTTGTAGGAGGGTCAAATAGTATTCGCGCATTTAGAGCAAGAACAATCGGGCCAGGTAGTTTTGATCCAACAACTATTGATTCAAAATTTATTCCTGATCAAACAGGAGATATTTTAATTGAATTTAATTTAGAATATCGAAAAAAGATTTACAGCATTTTACATGGTGCATTGTTTATTGATGGAGGAAACGTTTGGAATTTAAACGCAGTATCTGATAGACCAGGAGGAGCGTTTTCAAAAAACTTTTATAAAGAAATTGCGTTGGGTGCTGGAGCTGGATTGCGATTTGATATTACGTTTATTGTACTTCGTTTTGATTTTGGTTTTCCGTTGCGTGTACCTTACAAGGCAGAAAATGAACGCTGGGTTATAAAAGATATTGATTTTGGTAGCAAGCAATGGCGAAAAGATAATTTGATGTTTAATTTGGCAATTGGGTATCCTTTTTAGTTTTATGAGGAATGTTTACACAGTGTGTAGAAACATTGAAACAAACTTATATTAAAGGGAAAATAAGCTATAAATCATAAAGAATTGATGTGTAATATATTATGAAATATTGATTATGTTTCTTATTTTTGGCACAGTTTTTTCTATAATACTTTATGTGAATGAATAAGAGTGCTCGATTAAATGAATTAAATTGTTAGGAAAAAGAAAATTTAAGTGTTTGTTTAAAAATTAATATTATCTCAAGGTAATATAAAGATCGTTAGTAAGGTGAAGAAGAGAAATCTTCAGGTAATTAGGGAGTTTAGGCTCCCTTTTACTTTTTTAAGAGGTTAAAGTTTTATTACTTGGTTGGTTTCTAAGTAATAAATATATTAAATTTGTTTTTAGCACAAAAAATAGACCCAGTAAATATGAACCAAAAGGTACTTGTAATAGACGATGATGTTCCATTTTGCGAAATGCTGAAAACTTTTCTAACTAAAAAAGGATTTGAAGTTACAAATGTTTTTAATTCTCAAGATGCAAAACAAGCAATAGATAACGATTATTATGATATTGTTCTTACAGACGTTCGATTACCAGATAGTGATGGAATAGAGCTATTAAAATATATTAAATCCAAGAGCTTTACTTCTCAAGTTATTTTAATGACTGGTTATACAGAAATTAAAACAGCTGTAAACGCTATGAAATTAGGTGCTTTTGATTATGTATCTAAACCTATAAATCCAGATGAATTGGTGTTAACCATTAAACAGGCATTGGATAAAAAAAATAAAACAACTGAATATACAGCTAAATCAACAAAATCTAAAGTTTCGGCAAGCGAAATAGCCGAATCTGAAAGTTTGGATTATGTAAAAGGAGAAAGCAAAGTTTCTTTTCAATTACAAGAGTATATTGAGCTTGTAGCTCCTACCAATATGTCAGTTTTAATTATTGGCGATAGCGGAACAGGAAAAGAAAATATTGCACATTCTATTCATTCATTAAGTAAACGCAGTAAAAAGCCATATATAGCTGTAGATTGCGGAGCAATTCCAAAAGAATTAGCATCAAGTGAATTTTTTGGACACATTAAAGGATCTTTCACAGGAGCAGTTGCAGATAAAATTGGTCACTTTGAAGCAGCAAATGGAGGTACAATTTTCTTAGATGAAGTAGGAAATTTATCATATGAAGTGCAAATACAATTACTTCGTGCTTTGCAAGAAAGAAAAGTAAAACCAGTGGGTAGCAGTACTGAAATAGATGTTGATATTCGCGTAATTGCTGCAACAAATGAAGATTTGCTAAAAGCAGTAAAAGAAGGCGAATTTAGAGAAGATTTGTATCATAGACTAAATGAATTTGGCATTGTAGCACCAAGACTTACTGATAGAGGAAGTGATGTTTTGATGTTTGCAAATCATTTCCTGAAAAATTCAAATAAAGAATTAGAAAAAGATGTAAAAGGATTTTCTCCAGAAGTAGAACGTATTTTTTTAACTTACGATTGGCCTGGAAATCTTAGAGAAATGAAAAATATCATCAAACGTTCTGTTCTTTTAACAAAAGGTGATTTTATTGAAAAAGATGTTTTACCTCATGAAATGTTTATTGCAAAAGCTGATACAGCCAATTATACAGAAGAAACCGATGTGCAGGATTTAAAATTGTTTTCATCTAAAACAGAAGAACAAGCAATTAGAACAGCATTAGAAAAAGTAAAATTCAATAAAACTAAAGCTGCTCAATTATTGGGAATCGATAGAAAAACATTGTATAATAAAATGAAGTTATACGAAATAGAGTTATAAATTATTGAAAAGGATTAAATTTGTTAATGCAGTTTAATCCTTTTTTAGTTTACTTGTTTATGTATTTTAATTTAATTGATATAATTTAGCCTTGAAGATATTCGTTAAAAATATGGTTTGCCAAAGATGTATTTTAGTGGTAGATCAAATTATAAAAAACAAAAATATTGTAGTAAAATCAATTCATTTAGGTGTTATTGAGTTTGAAGATAAACTCACTGACGATATTTCTATAGAATTAAAAAATGAATTAGAAAAAGTAGGTTTTGAATGGTTGAATGACAAGGAACAAATGCTAATAACCAAGGTAAAAACCCTTTTAATAGAACTTTTACAAGATATGCCATTTACGATAGATGTTCCGTTGTCAGTTTATTTATCTAAAGAGTTAGATATTGATTATCAGCAGTTAAGTCAATTATTTTCCCAGATAGAATCTACAACAATTGAAGCATATTTTATTGCTTTAAAAATAGAAAAAGTAAAAGAGTTGTTGATTTATAATGAGATGAATTTAAAAGAAATAACATATCAATTAAATTATAGTAGTGTAGCGCATTTGAGTACTCAGTTTAAAAAAGTAGCAGGCATGACACCAACTGACTTTAAAAATATTACTCAAAATTTTAATGATAGAAAACAGTTAGATCAATTGTAAGGCATGTTAAGATATATAAACCTTATTATTGCGATTATTATTTTTATATGTAATATTCCATTGCTATTAATAAATTACACCATCATTAGTAGCAAAGGTGGACCTATGGGATTTGGTTTATTGGCTTATCCATTTATATTTATAGCAAATTTGTTTTGTGTTCCAGCATTGATAAGTTGCATGCCTAAAAATAGTAGTAAAGTACTATTCTTTGTAACTAATGTTTTAGGAGTTTTATATTGTATTTTGACACTGTACCAAAAACTGTGTAAGTATAAAATTCTGCTTGGGTTAAAACCGAGCAGAATTTTTTTATATATTTAATATTTACATAGTTATGGAAACAAAAGACCTATTTCCGGATGAGTTTTTCAAACAGTTTAAA
>JASLED010000021.1 GCA_030151255.1 Flavobacterium sp. | reverse complement strand
GCAGCATCGTAGGCCTTTCTAATTCTTTTCATAAGTCAAAGATAAGTCTTTATGCTTAACTCTATGTCCGGGCTAAGTTAGCAAGTCCACGTATTTATTTTTAATACGGGCTTTTTAGTTTAAATATACTTATGTTTAACTCTATCTGTTGTGTATACTTTAAATATGTTTTTAGAAAGTAATTTTTGTTATATTAATTTTTGTAAAAAAAATACTATCTTGTACTTTAGTGTAAAAGTAAAATTCTGATAATATGAAAAAATTATTTTCTATAGTAATTGTATTTTTTTTAGCTTTTATTATTAATTCTTGCTCAAAGAGTGATGATGATGATGATAAAGGAGCTAATATAGAGTCACAACCTTATATAAAACTAAAAAGTTTAGATGAAATTAGAGGAGTGCATTATCGTTATACAGGAATTAAAATTGGAGATAGAAAAGCAACTTTTCTTGTAGAAAATTCAAAATCATGTAGGGCACATGAATATTTTTCAACTATTTCTAGTGAATATTATCCTAATCTAGATTTTGTTTATCAACAATTTGAAGAAGGAGCTTTTGGATGTGTGCAAGTTGTAAAACGTATTCCTGAGTTGGAAATGTATTATCCAGTTTCTACAGTATTTTTAGAAAATAGTTTGGCAGAAGAAGGCAAGCTATTAACCACAATGCTTACGGGGTATTTTGCGCCAGATTATTCAGAACCTAATAAACCTGATCGTTTATTTACATCGAGTAGAGTTTATAAAGGCTTTTTAGAAATTGGTTTTCAAGGAGATTATCTTCGTATTGAAGACAGAATGTCTAATTATCAGCGTAAAAACGAAAATGAAAAAGTATATCTTTATTTTAAACGTGATATTTAATAAAAAAAAACCTCTTATAAAGAGGTTTTTTTTTATTAAATATCATCGTAGTTTACATGAATATCATCTGATGTAACAATTGCTTGACAAGAAAGAATTAAGCCTTCTTCAATTTCAGCATCAGTCAAAATACTATTTTTCTTCATCGTAGCAGAACCTTTTGTAATTCTACACATACAAGAGCTACATATTCCTCCTTGACAAGAATATGGCGCGTCTACTCCAGCATTTAAAACACCATTTAAAAGCACTTCACTTTTAGGCATTTCAAAAGTTGTTTCTTCATCGTCAACAATTACGCTTACTTTTGTACTTCCGCCTTCTGCTTCGATTGGATCGTTACCGTCTTTGTTTGGTGTAAAAATTTCAAAGGATAAAAGCGTTTTATCTATTCCTTTTTCTATTAATGTATTACTAACTGTGTTAATCATATCTTCTGGACCACATAAGAAGAAACGATCGAATGATGTGTCTTTGTGTTTGTTGTTTATTACAAAGTTTGTTGCAGCTTTGTCTATTCTTCCAAAGATTGAATCATTTTCACGAACTCTTGAGTAAACAAAATGGATGCTTAAACGTTCTTCATATTGTTTTTGTAGATGGTGCAATTCGGCATGAAAGATAGTTTCTTCAATGTTTTTATTGCCATAAACTAATACAAATTTGCTATTTGGCTCTTGCAGTAATACTGTTTTAAGGATAGAAATAACAGGTGTAATTCCACTTCCTGCAGCAAATGCAGCATAGTTTTTAGTTGCACTTGTTGTTGGTTCAAACGTAAAACGTCCTTCTGGTGCTTCTACCTCTAATTGATCACCAACTTTTAAAACTTCATTTGCATAAGTAGAAAACGCTCCATGTTCTACTTTTTTTACCACAATTCTTATCTCTTCATCAGTTGGAGTAGAGCAGATAGAATAGGCTCTTCTGATTTCGTTTTTGTTGTGCGAATATTTTATATTAAGATATTGTCCTGCAACAAACTGATAATCATTTTGTAAGCTCGTAGGAATATCAAAAACTATTGATACTGCATTTGGAGTCTCTTTTCGAATTTCCTTTACAGTAAGTAAATTAAATCTTGACATAGTTTTGGTTTCATTTTGTTTCGCAAAAATACAAAACACATTGAGTAAAAGGAACTTTTAAAACTAGGTTTAGTAAAAAATAACATACATAAGAACTAGATGTATAGTGTTTTTTGCTATTTTTGTATACCTAAGATTATTATGTATGGCTAAGCAACAACAATTATACAAAGGAAGTTTGAGTGCAATTATTATGAAATTGCTAGAGCAGAATGATAGAATGTATGGATATGAAATTACGCAAAAGGTAAAAGAAATTACGCAAGGTGAAATGAATTTGACAGAAGGAGCTCTATATCCAGCCTTGCATAAAATGGAAGCTGATGGTTTTTTGGATGTAGAAATGGAGCGTGTAGATGGTCGTTTGAGAAAGTATTACAAGCTTACAGAAAGCGGAATAAAAGAAACAGATTCTAAAATGGATGAGCTGGAAAGTTTTATTCGAAATATGCAGCAAATCGTTAATCTGAAATTAGCTTAAATGTATCGTATGAAGACGTTAGATATAAATCAGATTGCTGAGATAAATCAACTACTTATTAATAAATATGAGTTTGATGAGGAATTTAGACAAGAGCTACTAGATCATTTGGCTTGTGAAATTGAAGAAAAGATGAATGAAACAAATTGTTCTTTTCAAGAAGCTTTTCAACTTGTAAGAAGTAAATGGAAACCTAGGTTAAGCACTTCATTGTTTGGAAAGGGTATACCTAAATTTATTGTAAAATCTTTAGTAAAAAATGAATTAAAAAGTATTTTTTATGCTTTACTTTTTTTAGGTTTAATTTTCCTTTTCGTACAATTTAATTTACGTTTTCCTCTAAATGAGATCGGGTTTTACTGTATGATATTCGGAGGGACATTGTTTTTCATAGGGATGTTAACTATTAGAGTTATAAGCAAGATGAATAGTCCAAAAACATTGTTTTACAAAATAATATTAGTGTGGTTTTTATTGTTGACTTGTATTTGTACTGTTTTACTAAACTTCAATATTAATAATAAGGAATGGGCGTTTTTTCCTAATAATAGTTTGGTAATTATCTCTTTGTTAATTAATTGCTTAGCAGTTTTTTATTATGTAAAAGTTATCAAGGAAAGTAGAAATATTAGCGTGAAAAAACAATCTTTTTAAGATTGCTTAAAAAGTATAATTTGAAATTAGCTTAAGATTATGATCGTATTAAACCAACAACAACTGCAACATATAGAAAGCTTTTTAATAGAACATTATAAGCTGTATTATATTGATATAAAGGCTGAAGTGGTAGATCATATGGCTTCTGAAATTGAAGAGCAAATAAGCGCTGGCAAAACGTATGAAGAAGCTTTTGTTTTGGTAATTGCAAAATGGGATAAAGATTTAAAAGTTTCGAAATGGTTTTATAAAAATGTACCTGCTTTTATTGCAAAAATGTGGATGAAAGAGCGCTTGGCTCGTTTTGGACGAAATGTAATAGGTGGCTTTCTCTTATTTGGTTTGTCGTTGTATTTTAGAAATGCTACTTATTACTATGGAGTAAGCGTTGGAACATTCATTTTGTTATTGCTAAGCAGCGCCCTTTTATTTTATAAAAGTAAGAAACTAATTGATAAAGAGCTATTAAATACCGCTCAAGGTATGTTTTTACGTTTAGAATTAAAACATAATTATACTTATAAGCTTGCAGGATTATTAATTATGTTTCCGTCAGTTTTTTTGACAGAATTATTCAACATTCAATTAAATATTTTACCAAGTATTTGGTTATTTATTACAAGTACTTATTTTTTTGATCGATTGATTTGGTATAAAGAATACCAACAAGAAAAATTATTTAAAGTGAAGTTTAATTCAAACTAATGAATAGCAATATGATTAAATTGACCACAGAACAAATACAGTGTATTGAAGAAAGATTGCTTAAAAAGTATAATTTGAAATATACTGAAATACGAAACGAAATTTTGGATCATATCGCTTGTGAAGTTGAGGAGTTGATGCAAAAAGGAGAACTATTTGAAGAGGCATTCATATTGACGTTTCGTGAGTGGAATGCAAAATTGATTTCAGAGAAAAAAGGAGTTTATAAGGGAATTCCTCAACTTATAGTTAAACAGTTGGATAAAGAATATAAAAAGGTTGAGTTTCAATCGATGCTTTTATCGATGTTTTTCTGTGTTTCTTGGATTGTAATTACATATAATTCAGGTATCAATACTTTTTTATTAATGGCTTTTTTATTGTCTATTAATGCGGTTGGAGTGGTATTTATTCATAGAAAGAGTAAAGCTTTTGAAGATTATCGGTATGATTTTTTTAAACAAAAGTCTTTGGTAGTAATGGGTAAAAGTATTTTAGTTTTTTTATTTATAATTATCTGTAATGCAGTATGGGGATTTGAGAGTAATGTGTTTTCTCTTGATTGGGTTACGATGTATTATTTTATCTTAAATATTTATGTGTTGTATCAGTTTAATAGATATTGCAAGTACCAAGAGTTTAAAATTGCTAAGTAGTTGATAATTAGCTTTTATGTTTTGCAAAAATGAGAAATATGAAAAAGAAAATTAGTAATGAAGAAATAATGCAATTGCATCAATTTGTACAAAGCAGATTTGTTGAATTTTATGATGTAGAATTGGAATTGGTCGATCATTTGGCGAATGGAATTGAAGCGCAATGGCAAGAGAATCCCAAATTATCATTTGAGGAAGCCAAACAAATGGAGTTTAAAAAGTTTGGCATATTTGGTTTTACGGGTGTGGTGGAAAGAAAAGAAGCAGAGCTTACTTCAATTTATATAAAAGATTTGATTATACATTTAAAAAGCTTTTTTAGCTTTCCTAAAATTGTGTTTTCGTTGGCTGTTTTTTTGGTATTATTTGCGCTTGGATACAAAGGAGGAGAAATAGGGCAAAGTATCTTAGTATATATGTTACTTACTTTGTTTGTTGCATATATTGGGGTAGGAATGCATTGGAATTACAGTATTAAGAAAACCCGAAAAAAAGAGCACAAATACATTTTCGATTCTATTGCTATAAAAGTGTTTTTTGGTGGAATAGTTATGCCATTAATTATTCAAACATCAAATTTTATATCCTTTTCGGCAAGGCATTATTCTGTAGTTTCACTTGTAGTATTGAGCTTACTAATTCTTTTGCTAGGCTTGTGGAGTTATATTACAATTTTCATTTTTAAACCTTATTTTAGCCAAGAAATGATAAGATATAAGCAAAGATATATTGCATAAAAAAGTTGATTATAACTTCTATTTTTGATAGTAACTAGAACTTTAGATGAACAGATTGATATTTTAGCTAACTTAGTGGTTTTATAATGCTAACCAAAATAATGCTAAAATTAAATAAATTACCTATCGTTTATAATCTTTTTCCCATCATAACTACATTGCTTATATTGAGGGGAGTTAATGTTTTTGATACTGATAACCCTTTTTTATTGTGTTCTACAATATTTTCGTGTATTATTAGTGGTATAATACTTTATAATTTTGTGAGAAATAATGTATTGAAAACCAATACTATTAAATAAAAAAAGCCGCGAACATCGCGGCTTTTTTGTATATACTATTGTTTGATTAAAAACTTGATTTGAATTGCTCTAAGAAACGTACATCGTTTTCGTAGAACATACGAATATCTCCAATTTGGTATAAAAGCATTGCAATACGCTCAATTCCCATTCCGAAAGCAAATCCGCTGTACTCAGTAGGATCAATATTACAATTCTTTAAAACATTCGGATCTACCATTCCACACCCCATAATTTCTAACCAACCTGTTCCTTTGGTAATTCTGTAATCCACTTCTGTTTCTAATCCCCAGTAAATATCTACTTCAGCACTTGGCTCAGTAAACGGGAAATAAGAAGGTCTAAGACGAATTTTAGATTTACCGAACATTTCTTTCGTAAAGTAAAGTAAGGTTTGTTTTAAATCAGCGAAAGACACGTCTTTGTCAATGTACAATCCTTCTACTTGGTGGAAAATACAGTGTGAACGAGATGAAATAGCCTCATTTCTAAATACACGTCCTGGAGAAATAGTACGCAACGGTGGAGTATTTTTCTCCATATATCTCACCTGTACAGATGATGTATGTGTGCGCAATAAATGCTCTGGATTTGTTTGTACGAAGAAGGTATCTTGCATATCTCTTGCTGGGTGATACTCTGGAAAGTTCAATGCAGAGAAGTTATGCCAATCATCTTCAATTTCTGGTCCTTCAGAAATATTAAATCCAATGCTATTGAAAATATCAACGATTTGATTTTTCACAATTGAAATTGGATGTCTTGATCCGATAGGAGTTGCATATCCCGGACGAGTTAAATCGCCATAAAATCCTTGTGTATCTTTTGACTCTAATTCTTCCTGAATAGCTTTTACTTTATTTTCAATGGCGCTTTTTAGGGTGTTGATCGCCTGTCCAAAATCTTTTTTCTGATCATTTGGCAGTGTTTTAAAATAAGTGAACAGCTCATTAAGGATTCCTTTTTTTGAAAGGAATTTAATTCTAAAAGCTTCTAATGTTTCTTTGTTATCAGTTTGGAAATGTTCTGCCTCACCGATGTATTCTTTTATTTTATCTATCATTTTAAGTAAAGTAAAACGCAAATTTACAGCTTTTCATTAAGACATAAAATTATAGCGTGATAAATTTTGACGCACAATTTAATTAATCAATGAATTTGCTTTGTAAAAAATAATTTACAATTGCTTCTTTCATCAATACACTTTGTTCGCCTGCTTTTAAAGCGGGTAATTGTTCTTTTACGTTGTAATGCGGCCATCCATCATTGTCAAAATGATCAAATTCATAATAACCGTAAGGTTCAAGTAAGCGGCAAATAGCTATGTGCATTAAATTTACTTTATCGTCTTTTTTATATCTGCGTTTAATTTTGCCTAATTCTTGAACACCAATCAGATAGATAATTGCTTCGAGATCAATTGTTTCTCCGTCTCCAAATCTATCAGAAACTTTATGTACCACGTCGTCCCAGCGTTTTTTTAATTGTTCATCTCTTGCCATATTGTTGTTTTCGATTCAATTTACAAAGATACAATTAACTTACGAGCAGAAATTAATGAAAAAAACATAATTTTGTTGCTATAAATTATGTATTATGTTTTTTGATTTTTTATTCTTAGCAGCTTTAGTATTTGGTGTATTTAAAGGTATAAAGGATGGTTTTTTTGTATCAATCGTTGCTTTTTTATCTTTATTAATAGGTACAATGGGAGCTTTAAAGTTTTCTACGGTTGTAAAGAGTTTTATTCAAACAAAATGGGGATGGGAGTCTAGTTTCTTACCGTTATTATCATTCATAATTGCATTTGCATTGGCTGTGCTTGCTGCAAAGTTTGTGGCAAAAGCCGTTACTAAAATGTTTGATATAGTGATGTTAGGGTTTTTTAATAGAATTGCAGGAGCTTTGTTTCAAATTTTTGTGGTGATTTTGATGTCGAGTTTAGTGTTTGCGTTATTTGATCAGTTTAATGATAAATTTGACGTAGTAAAAGAAGAAACGCTAATGGGATCAAAGGCATATCAAGTTTATTTATTTGTGTCGGAATATATTTTTCCGAGTATGTTTAAAATGATAAGTTATTTATTTGAAAAAAGCGTAGATGTTATTAAAACACCTACGCCTACTTCTGTTTAAATGTTTTTTACATCTTTTTCCTGAATCCAGCCTATTTCCTGGTTTTCTAATCTAACTTTTAGCCAAAGCGCTTTGTGTTCTATAATGAAAACCTTTGTGCCTTCATGCAATTCTTTTAAGGTTTCAGAGGTATTTCTTGCTTCTGATTTTAAGTCTATTTTAGAAGTAAATATAATTGCTTCTTCTCCTTTGCTGTTATAATTACTTTCAAATGAAGCAGCATATATGCTACCTATTCCAATAAAAAATAAAATTAAAATTGCACTTAATAATATTCTTTTTGTTGTGCTAGTATTGTTTTTGTAATAAAGTATAAATAAAACAAAGATTAAAATACTAGCAATTGTCGCCATTATTGCCCAATTATCAACACTTAGTTTACTAAGAAAACCATGAGCAATATCTGATTTATCATATTCTTCAATAATAGTAAAATCGTCCTTTGTGTGTTCTTTTGCAAAATTTAGATTTGTTTTTGCCACATTCATATTCGGATTTAACTTCAATGCTTTTTCGTAATAATATACTGCATTGGTGTAGCTTTCTGTTTTCAAGTAAGCATTGGCTAAGTTGAAATATAATTCGGGCGAATTATCTACCTGCTGAACTAGATTTAAGTAGTTATTGATTGCTTCTTTAAAATGTTCTTTTTCATAAATGGCATTGGTTTTTTCAAATGCTTTTTGCCATTCTGCATCTTGCGCATGAGCCATTACTCCAAACAAGATAAATGCAATATATAAAATGAATTTTTTCATTAGGCTTTAAATTGTTTTTCAAGTTGATTAATAACGTCAATTGCAGTTTCATAATCTTTCGTAATATTTACTTGGTCAGATGGGGTATAACGTGCCCATTCGCAAGCATTTTTCAACGCCATAAATGCATTTATTGATTCTGGATTGCAATTTTTTTGCTGTAAGAGTTCAACAATGTTCTCGTTGCTCATTTCGCTGGTTTCTATCTTTAATTTTGCCTTTAAAAAGTTGTGTAAGCAACGTTCTAATGCTTCATAAAACAATTCTTTATTGTTCATATGTTTTTTGGCATCTCCTAGATATCTCTTCGCTAATTTGTTGTTTCTTTTTCGTAAAGAACCTTCTATATCGTTGGCTCTGTTTTCTTTTAGTTTGGCACCTAAAACAAATAATGGAATAGCAGCTAATGGAGCTATTAATAAAAAATAAAATAATCCAGTGTTCCAGTATTTGGTTTCCTTATTGCTTACGTAAGTAAGTTTGGTTTTATTTTTTTGAAATAAATCGCCTTCAACACCGCTATCTGTATTTGCTAAATCTTTGTTGGTTGGCAACATTGGACCATCCAATACATTGATACGAATTGTATCTGTTGTAATTGTTTTGTATTGTTTTGACGCTAAATCAAAATAGAAAAATGACATCGGATCGATGTTGTATTCTCCCTTATATTGTGGAATTATTGTGTATTTATTGGTTCTGTTTCCTTGTAAACCACCAGGTGTTGGTGTTAGTTTTTCAGAATATTCAGGTTCATACATCTCCAATGCAGAATGAGCTACAGGTGTAGGAATTGTAACCAAATTTAAGTTTCCTTTTCCGGTTACATTTACAGTTAAATACAAAGGTTCACCAGCTTTTAAAGATGTGATAGATGGAGTTACATTAAAGGTAAATTCACCTACACCACCCGAAAAATCTTCTGGTCTGTTAGTGTGTGGCAATTCTTTTGCAACTACAGTAACAGATTGTGTGCTAAATTCTTTTTCTATTACACCATATTCTGGAAAACCAAAGAAATCTCTTCGTCCGGTAGGAGCTTCAATCTGAAGCATTAATCGCAAAGGTTTAATTACATTTTTACCAACTTCTTGTGCCATTACAACATCTTGTTTTAGCACAATATAATTATACATTTGGCCTTGATAATTACCTTGTTTTATTTCTGGACGTTGAGGAAGCTCTACATTATATGTCCAAAATTTATCGTAGGTTGGTACTTCTAAAGGACGATATCCTGTAAGACCAACATTGCCAAAATATAATTTATAAACTACCGTTACAGGTTCGTTTACAAACGGATTTGTTTTTGATACTTCTGCTACAAGATGTATTTTATCTGTATAGGCTTGCTGTGCGGCATTTGCCATTTGTTCGCGCGGATCTTGTCTTTTTACAGCGTCAGTTACCGTAATAGTTATTGGCTCTGTTTGATAAGTTGTACCTTCTATCTGAACGTTTGCTTTGCCAATTATTATTCTGCCTTTTCTTTTGGGTTGTAAGATATAAGAAAACGATTTCTTGAATGATTTTCTACCATTTGAAAAAGCGTAACTTACAGATGTGTTTGGACCACTCAGAATGCTAAAACCTTCGAAAGTAGGAGGAGAGAAGTTATCTCCATCACCATTCATGGTAAAATCAATCTGAATCATGTCGTTTAAAGGCACCTGATCTGTATTTACTTGAGCAGTAAAACTAACTTGAGCTAGTATTGATTGTGTTAGAATAATACAAACAAATAATATGTAATAACGTATTGTTTTCATAATTATTTACTTACCAATCTTTTTTGCGTTCTGTTGCAACGCCAGGTTGTGGGTCTCCTTTTTTGTCTTTATTTATTAGTCGTTGTTGTACGGCTTGTTCATCTCTGTTAATGGCATCTAAGATACGATCCATTTGCTCTTTGCTCTGTTGTTGTTTTTGCTCTTGCGGATTGGGCTTATTATCCTTATTATCTTTTTCTTTATCGTCTTTGTTTTGATCTTTATTATTCTTGTCGTCTTTTTTATCGTCTTTGTTGTCCTTATTATCTTTATTGTCTTGGTCCTTATTATCCTTGTTGTCGTCTTTGTTATCTTGATCTTGATCCTTGTCTTGATTGTCTTGATCTTGATTATCGTCGTTTTGAGGATTTTCTTCGTTTAATTTCTTTGCAACGGCATAGTTATATCTTGTTTCGTTGTCTTTTGGGTTATTTCTCAAGGCATTTTTATAAGCTTCTTCTGCTGCTTTATAGTTTTTTATCGCCATATAAGCATTTCCTAAATTGTGATATGCCTGATGCTTTTCTTCTTTGGTTTTAGCTTGCGTAATAGCTTTATTAAAGGTTGTGATTGCTTCTTTATTTCTTTTTTGTTTATAAAGTGAATTTCCAAGATTGTAATTTGGAATAATTTTGCTTTCACTTTTTGAACCTGCAATACGATAGTCGGCTTCCGATTTTGGATAGTGTTTGTTTGAATAATTATCGTTTCCAGTTGTCAATGCACGACCAGCAGACTGCGCCATTGTTGCAACAGTTGCTAATAGAAAAAACAATAGGGTTGTAAGTATATTTCTCATCGTTTTTATAAGCTAAATGGATTTATTCTTTTTCGTTGAATAAGTTCAACTTCTTCATCCAAGTGGTTTTGCGTTCTAAGATAAATAAATCAATAAATAATAATAGGAATGCAAATCCTAAAAACCACTGAAATTGAGATTGAAATTCTGCTATTTGTTGTGATTCAAAATCTGTTTTCTCAATTTTATTTAAATCATTGATAATTAAATCAACAGTTTCTTTTGTATTTGATCCATAGTAATATTTACCTCCTGTAGCCTGAGCAATGTTTTTTAGTGTTGTAGGATCTAGTTTTGTAATAACCACCTCATTGTCCCAATCTTTTTTATATTCTATTCCTTTTGAAGTTCTGATAGGAATTGGCCCACCAGCTTCTGTTCCTACTCCAATGGTGATAATTTTTATGTTTTTGCTCTTTGCAATCTGAATAGCGGCTTCCATATCAGCTCCATGATCTTCTCCATCAGAAATCAGAATCATTACTTTACTGGTTCTTGGATTGTCGAAATAATTGCTTGCAACCTGTATGGCTTCTTCGATGGCTGTACCTTGAGAAGAAACCATATCTGTATTCATGGTTTGTAAATACATTTTTGCAGCATAATGATCGGTTGTAATTGGCAACATTGGAAAGGCACTACCTGCATAACCTACAATTCCTACGCGATCTGGGCCAAGATTGTTGATTAGCTGTGAGGTAATTTGTTTCATCTTTGCCAAACGATCTGGAGCCATGTCTTGCGCCAACATACTTTTAGAAACGTCTAATGTAAATACAATATCAATTCCTTGTCGTTTAACAGTAACTACTCGAGTTCCTATTTTTGGATTGGTAAGACCAATAATTATGCTGATTAATGCTAAGATATAGATACCTGCCTTAATGATTGGTTTATTCGTAGATTTGTTTGGAGCTAAAGCTTTTAACGCTTTTGCTGTTGCAAAGGTTTTTTGTGTTTTGCGTTTCCAAAGTACTTCCCATACTACAAGTAAGCCAATTAAGGCAACTGCAATAAATAGAAAGAAATATTTTTTATCATCAAATTCCCACATAATACTTTTAAATAAATCCTCTAAAAAGTGTTTTTCTTAGCACAATATCTAAGGCTAATAATGCAAAAGAGATTAATGCAAATAATCGGAATTTCTCATCCGTATTTACATATTTTTGTTCATCAACTTTTGTTTTTTCTAATTGATTAATCTCTTCGTAAATTTTCTTTAAACTTTCGGTATTAGTTGCTCTGAAGTATTGACCGCCAGTTTCTTTGGCAATGTTTTTCATCAGTGCTTCATCTAATTCTACAGGAATTTTATCATAAACAATTTCGCCATTTGGACGCATTGCCACTGGTGATTCTGCTAAGCCGTTTGTACCTATTCCGATGGTATAAATCTTAATATTATATTCTTTAGCTATTTTTGTAGCCATTATCGGATCTACTGTTCCGGTATTATTAACTCCATCGGTAAGTAAAATAATTACTTTACTTTTTGATGGGCTTGATTTTATGCGATTGATTGCTGTAGATAATCCAACTCCAATTGCTGTTCCATCTCTTAAATCGTCAGAATATTTAATATCTGATAACGAGTTTAATAATAAAGATTTATCGCTAGTAACAGGTGTTTTTGTATAGGCTTCGGCAGCATAAATAACCAAACCAATGCGATCTGCGACACGTTGTGAAACAAAATCGGCAGCTACGTGTTTTAAAGCTTCTAGTCTATTTGGTTTTAAATCTTTTGCTAACATACTTCCAGAAATATCCATTGCCATAACAATGTCTATACCATGTGTAGAATGTACATGATAATCTACACTTACAACTTGAGGTCTGGCTAGGGCAATAATTAAGCCTATAAAAGCAAGTGATCTTAGTATGATTGAAAGAGGTAAAAGCTTTACAATTGTAGATTGATGATCTATAAAAGCGTTTGTTGAGCTTAGCTTTATTGTTGCTTTTTCCTTTTTCTTATTTTTATACCAAACAAAGATAATAATGGGCAATAAAAGCAATAACCAAAAAAAATCTGGATTTAAAAAAGTTATGTTTATCATGATTAATTATCTAGTTTATAAAGCATTGAATCAAATAATCGTTCTGCTATCTCATCGGCATATTTATCATCTGCAAGAGAGAAAATCCAAACCTGATTTAGGTTTGTTTTATTTTCGTGGCTCAACACTGATTCGAAGTTAATTTTTGTATTTGTACTTTTATAAACAAAGCTTCCTTTTGTTTTTATCCCATTTAACCCATTTGCGTTTTCAAATTTCTCATTTGTTGATTTTATATCAACGATATCTGGGTTTTTGGTTAAAACTTGTAAAGAATAAGTAATTATTTCTTCATCAGAATGTTTAAACTCTTTGCTTGTATTTAATGTGTTTAATACAATATAATTTGATGTGCCAAGTTCGCCTGATTTAAATTGCTGAATGTCTTCAACTCCTTCAATTTCTACATCTTTTAAAATTTGATCGTTTTTACGTTCAAGCACTTCAGGAGTGCTGATAGTAAGACCGATATCATCGCCATAAGTACTTGTAATCCATTCGTTATTCAACAATTTCTTAGAAGAGTTGAAAGTAAAAAGACTTAGGTTTTTTTCTGAAGAAAGATTAACTAGATAGAAAATGCCTGTAAGTAAAATTAAACTTCCAGAAATTGCTATTGGAATACCAATTCGCATTTTTCTTCTTTTTCTTTTTCTTTCTTCTCTTAAACGGATGCGCTCTGTTTGAGTTGCAGCAGATATTGGATAAGCATCATTAATTTCATTAATTATGCGTTGAGTTTTTGAGGTATCTGCTGTAATATCTTCGTCGCTAGGTTGTGATTTGGCAAATTTCACTAAATCAGCAGTGTCTAAAACACGTTTAAACTCTTTAATTACTCTAGCATCAATTTTAATATTTTTGTCTTGTAATGTGTTTTTTAGTATTGTAATGGTTTCAAAAGTGGTTAATTCGCGGGCAGAAATACCGAAAGTATCTTCAATAAAGGCTCTAGCTATATCAGTCATGTCTGAATAATAAGGCTTAGCATTGCCACGTGTCCAATCTTTTTTTTGTTCTAATACTTGCAATTTTGTAACAGCTTTCTCAAACGGAGTACTGTATTTATCGTCTTCCGAAAGGTTTTTGTCTTGGCGTTTTTTAATGTAAAAATAGATTGCAAGTCCTGCTAAAACAGAAAAAATTACAAATGCTAAATAATACCATGCTCTAGACGGAGCTGCACCTACCGCAGATATATTTTTAATATCATACAATGGTGTTTTTAATGTATCTACAACAACGTTTTGAACGTTGATACGTATAGAATCTGTTTTAAAAAGTTTAGAATCAATGATTACAGGAAGTTGAGGAATGGAAAATGAACCTTCGTCAAACTGTGTAATTTCGTATTTTTTAATTAATTCGAAAATATCTTCTTTTTTGATCGTATCAATGGGATAAGATTCTAAAATTTCTAACGGACCAATCGATTTTCCGTCAGGAAAAATAACTTTACTATCTTTTTTTGTAATAGCTTTAATACTGTATGTAATAGGTTCGCCTATTTTTATAGCAGTTGTATCTACCTTTGTCTCCAAAAGCGATTGTGCAAAAGCGATTGGAGTGAATAATAAAAAGAATAATATGCTAAAGAATGTGATTCTAATGTTATTTAGTGTCATTTTATCTTGCTTTGAAATAACCTAATAGTTTTTTTACGTAACTGTCATCAAGTCGCATATTGATAATTCCGGCGCCGCATTTTTGGAATGTTTTTTTAAAATCATCCTCTTGTTTTAGAAAATTGGCTGTATAGATCTGCCTTGTTTCTTTGCTGGCTGTATTTATCAATTTTTCTTCTTTGGTTTCTGCGTCATACACGTTAATTAAACCAACATTTGGTAGTTCTTTTTCGCGTTCGTCATAAACCCTAATACCTGTAATGTCATGCTTTTTTGCTGATATTTTTAACGTTCGTTCATACGAAGGTGTTATAAAATCAGACATTACAAAAACAATAGCTTTCTTCTTAATTACTTTAGAAAGATATTCTAGCGCCATAGCAACATCTGTTTTTAAGCTTTTCGGCTTGAAATCGATAAGTTCTCTGATGATGCGCAAAACGTGTGTTTTTCCTTTTTTGGGAGGAATGAACAATTCTATTTGATCAGAAAATAAGATTAGCCCAATTTTGTCGTTGTTTTGTGTGGCAGAAAATGCCAATGTTGCTGCAATTTCGGTAATGATGTTTTGTTTAAATTCGTTTGTAGAACCAAAGTTCCCAGAACCACTTACATCTACCATCAACATCATTGTAAGCTCTCTTTCTTCTTCAAAAACTTTAATGTAAGGTTCGTTGTAGCGAGCAGTAACATTCCAATCTATTGCACGTACATCATCTCCAAATTGATATTGTCTAACCTCCGAAAAAGTCATACCTTTTCCTTTAAAGGAAGTGTGATACTCTCCTGAAAAAATATGGTCGCTTAAACGTTTGGTCTTGATTTCAATTTTCTTGACCTTTTTTAAAATTTCTTTGGTATCCATTGATAGAAAAATTATTCAGAAAAACAGCAGTTAGTTATACTATTAAAATTTCAAGTATAGTTTGTAGTTCAACTATTATGGCACTTCTATTTCGTTTACGATTTGATTGATAATATCTACTGAAGTAATATTTTCAGCTTCAGCTTCGTAAGTAATACCAATTCGGTGTCTTAATACGTCGATAACAACAGCACGTACATCTTCAGGAATTACATAACCTCTTCGCTTAATAAAAGCATAACATTTAGCAGCTGTTGCCAAATTTATACTTCCACGTGGTGAAGCTCCAAAGCTAATCATTGGTTTTAGCTTTTCTAGTTTAAATTGCTCCGGATATCTTGTTGCAAAAATGATGTCTAATATATATTTCTCGATTTTTTCGTCCATATATACCTTTTTTACTACATCTTGTGCGCGTTTTATTTGTTCTAAAGAAACTACTGCATTTACAGTTGGTTTTTCTCCAGCTAAGTTTTGACGAATAACTAAGCGCTCGTCTTCCATTTTTGGATAATCTATAACTGTTTTAAGCATAAAACGGTCCATTTGAGCTTCTGGTAAAGGATATGTGCCTTCTTGCTCTACTGGGTTTTGCGTTGCCATAACTAAGAAAGGCGTATCTAACTTGTATGTGTTATCGCTAATAGTTACTTGCTTTTCTTGCATGGCTTCTAACAAGGCAGATTGCACTTTTGCTGGCGCACGATTAATCTCATCTGCTAAGATAAAGTTTGCAAAAACAGGTCCTTTTCTAATAGAAAAATCATTTTCCTTTACGTTGTATATCATTGTACCGATAACATCTGCAGGAAGTAAATCTGGTGTAAATTGGATTCTGTTGAATGAACCATGAACCGCTTTTGATAGCGTGTTGATCGCTAATGTTTTAGCCAATCCTGGAACTCCTTCTAAAAGAATGTGTCCTTGACCTAATAATCCGATCAATAATCGGTCAATCATATGCTTTTGTCCTACAATAACTTTGTTCATTTCCATAGTTAGTAGGTCAATAAAAGCACTTTCTCTTTCAATAAGCTCATTTAATTCACGAATATCGTAATTTGATCCTGATGTTTCCATATTAAAAATTTTGTCTGAAAAATAACGCTCTTTTAATTATTACTGCAAATTCAAAAAATATTCTGTATAAAGTTGTTAATAGATGGTTAAATCTAAAATCGTTATACATTATTTGGGCATGATTTATAACTTTCTTTTTATAATTTTAAGAACAAAATATAAATTGCCATGATTAATAAGCGATTACTTATTAAAAATTTATTGTCGCAATATGATGAAAATAGTTTTTATGACAAAAAACTTCAGCTAAATCTTCATACAAAATCTGGAAAAGCGAAGTTCTTAAAACATATTTGTGCTTTAAGTAATTCAAATCCAGATAATAAGGCTTTTATTGTTGTTGGTGTAGATGATACAGATAATGTGTTAATAGGTGTAGATTTCTATGATGATAGTAAGATTCAGAACCTTGTAAACGCTTTTTTATCTAATCCGCCAAGCATTATGTATGACAATGTTGCGTTTTCTACGTTAGAAACGGACAAAGTTGTGGGTTTAGTTACTATTTTTCCAGACAACCAGCTTACTACTTTTAAACGACCAATTGCAGAAATTACAGTTGGTAGTTATTTTGTTCGAGTAGGTAGTACTTCTGTGCCAAATGGTACATTATTGGCTTATAAGAATAAAGAAGTTGTAGAAAGCTTAGAAAAAATATCGCAAACTAATCTAGAAACTATTTTAGATAGCGTGGTAAGTTTTATGTTGCTTAATTCTAAGGATTTAAAAAGTAGTTATCGTATTTTTAAAGAGCAATTTATTATTTGTTGGGCAGGAAAGAAAATTACTGTGCACGGCGTGCCTTTTTATTCTCGAGTAGATGTTGAATTTATAAATGAGCACATTAAATTGTATTATTCGGAGCTGGATGTGGTTACGCTCTTTTATGATGATGAATCTTTTGTGCTAACAGAATATTTGAATCTAGGTTTAAATGATAAAACAAGTTATTATCCATTTGAAGAAGTTCGTTTAATTTTTAATGACAACGGAAGTTATGAAATACAAAATACAATGCTGTTTGAACCACCAAAGTACAATGAGAAAATATTAGAACATATTTATAGAAATAGCAAAAAAGTAATTCAGAAGCTGCTTAATAATGAAAAATTAAGTCAAAAAGAAGAACGCGTTTTTAGCAAACTATCTTATAACATAATGTTGTGCTATTTTAATGGATTTGCTAATGCTAGAGAAGAGTTAATCTCTGTAAAAGATTTTATAAAGTTTAATCCAGATAAGCAGCTGTTTATAGGCTTTAAGCAAGTTATGCGTATCTTGCGTAAACTAAAATACGAAACAGAAACAGATGAGTAGAATAATAGTAATAGGTGATATTCACGGTGGATACAATGCGCTTTTGCAGCTTCTAGATCGTGCGAAAGTAACCACAAATGATAAGTTGATTTTTTTAGGCGATTATGTAGACGGATGGAGTGAACCACATAAAGTAATTGATTTTTTGTTGGATTTAGAACAAACACATCAATGCATTTTTTTGAGAGGAAATCACGAAACATTATTAACAAAATGGATATACACTAGAGAAGAAAATAAAATATGGTTTAAAAATGGAGGAGATGCTTCTGTAAAGGCATATAGCAATCTTTCGGAGGAAAAAATAGCCCAACATTTGGCATTTTTTGAGCGTTTAAAACCATATTATATTGATGATAAAAACAGATTATTTGTTCACGCAGGATTTACAAATCCGAGAGGAGTTGATGCAGAGTTTTTTGAAGAATATTTGTATTGGGATAGAACCTTGTGGGAAACAGCAATGGCAATTAATCCAACGTTAGAAAACACAAGTAATTTGTATCCTAGGCGATTTAAGCTTTACAAAGAAATTTATATTGGACATACACCTGTAACTCATTTTGAATTTGATATTCCAGTCAATTTTGCCAACGTATGGAATATTGATACAGGTGCAGCTTTTTTAGGAAAAATTAGTGCTTTAGATATTGATACTAAGGAGTTTTGGCAAAGTGATAAAGTATATGAACTGTATTCAACGGAAAAAGGAAGAAATTAAAGTGAATACGCTCAATTAGCTGATAATCAGTGGGTAATTTTGTTTGAAATAATTAGAAAGAAGAAATATAATCACAATAAAACTATACATAATTAGTTAAATATCAATAAAAAACTGAGAATCGATTTAATTATTTGTTCTTTCACCTGTTATGGAAATTAAACTGTACGTAAAATAATTATAAAATATTATATCTTTGCCTTAAAATAATTAACATATGAAAAAATTAATTGCAAGTGTTTTCTTAATCGGAGGAATCTTTGGGGCAAAAGCGCAGGCTGTAAATGAAGTTAAAATCAATATTTTAAATACAATTTTAATTGCATCAGCAGAGTTAGGTTATGAACATTTTATTGATCATAATCAATCGATTGGAGTTGATTTAAATATTAATGACCGTTTTTCTTATTCTCATTTAGGACAAAGTTCAAGACACGGTAAATTCAATACAAATAGTATTGCTTTAAATTACAGATATTACTTTGGAGATGAAAATGATTCTAATGGAAGTGGTTTTAATATGATGCCATTCTTAAAATACAGATTTGGAAACTTTAAAGAAGATAAAACTTTTGAAGATATTGACGTTACTGTAAAAACAAACATGAATAGCTTTATTGTTGGTTTTGGAGGAGGATATAAATGGATTATGGGAGATTCTTTTGCCATTGAGCCATTTGCTAACATAGCAAGAAATTTTAGTGGAGAAGTGAATGATCGTTTTGCTACAATTGAATTTAATGCAGGAATAAATATTGGATACCGTTTCTAATAAAATATAAAAAAAATCGGCTAAGAAATTAGCCGATTTTTTTATGATTAAAAATCAAATTTAATACCTTGAGCTAATGGAAGCTCAGTACCATAATTGATTGTATTGGTTTGTCTTCTCATATATGCTTTCCATGCATCAGATCCAGACTCACGTCCTCCGCCTGTTTCTTTTTCTCCACCAAAAGCTCCGCCAATTTCAGCTCCAGATGTACCAATATTTACGTTGGCAATTCCACAGTCAGAACCTGCTTGAGAAAGGAATAATTCCATTTCGCGCATATTGTTGGTAAAGATAGAAGATGATAATCCTTGTGGAACACCATTTTGCATATCAATAGCTTCTTGAATTGTGTTGTATTTCATTACATATAAAATAGGAGCAAATGTTTCAGCTTGCACAATTTCGAAATGATTTTCTGCCTCAATAATACAAGGTTTTACATAACATCCACTTTCATATCCTTCGCCTTCAAGTACGCCTCCTTCAACAATAATTTTGCCTCCTTCAGTTTTTGCTTTTTCAATTGCATTTAAATAATCTTGAACAGCACCTTTATCGATAAGCGGACCTACGTGATTAGAAGCGTCTAATGGATTACCGATTTGTAATTGACCATAAGCATTTTGTAATACTTGGATTGTTTTATCGTAAATACTTTCATGAATAATCAAACGACGAGTTGAAGTACAACGTTGTCCTGCAGTTCCTACAGCTCCAAATACAGCTCCAACTAATACCATATTGATGTCAGCATGTTCAGAAACGATAATTGCGTTGTTTCCTCCTAATTCTAAAATTGTATTTCCAAAACGCTCAGCAACTGTTTTTGATACGTGACGGCCAATACGAGTTGATCCTGTAAATGATACCAACGGAATTCTGTGGTCATTATTAATTAAATCTCCACATTCGTTTCCTATTACTAAGTTAGATATCCCTTCTTGGATATTATTTGCTTTAAGTACTTTTGAAATAATATTTTGACAAGCAATTGCACAAAGTGGTGTTTTTGAACTTGGTTTCCAAACACAAACATCTCCACAAACCCAAGCAATCATTGTATTCCAACTCCAAACAGCCACTGGGAAGTTAAAAGCAGAAATTACTCCTACAATTCCGATTGGGTGCCATTGCTCATACATTCTGTGCATTGGTCTTTCGGAATGCATTGTTAATCCATAAAGTTGACGAGAAAGTCCAACAGCAAAATCACAGATATCAATCATTTCTTGTACTTCACCTAATCCTTCTTGAAGGCTTTTTCCCATTTCGTAAGAAACAAGTTTACCTAAATGTTCTTTGTTTTTACGTAATTCTTCTCCCATTTGGCGAACAATTTCTCCTCTTTTTGGAGCAGGAACCATTCTCCATGATTTATATGCTTCTTGTGCAGTTTGCATTACTTTTTCATAATCTTCTGCAGTTGAAGCTTTTACTTTTCCAATTAATTCTCCGTTTACAGGTGAGTATGATTCGATGATTCGTCCATTAGAAAAAGAATTTAAGCCAGTAGAAGTTCCATTATTTACTTCTTCAAGTCCTAAATGCTTCATTGCATCCAAAATTCCAAATTGGTCATTTGTTGTTGCCATTTTTATAGTTTTATAGTTTATATGATAGTTCATGGCTAAGATATAAAAATATTTTAAGGTGTAGAATAGGATAGTGGAGTAATGTTTTTGTTATCATTCTAAAAGGTAAGATACTTTCACACTTCTTTAAAATTCATTACTCTTTAGATGTTGTATCTTTGTGGTTAGAATGAATTATTTTGTGTAAATAATTTCAAAAAGCGCTAATCATCTTCAATAGCGTGGTATACAAAAGTCTTAAAATGAGTAAACAAGTATTTATTAGTTTTCTGAAAGACGAATCAAGAGGATTGTTCAAATTAAAGAAAACAGATCGGTTATGGCATATACCTGTTTTAGCTATGTTGGCTACAGGTGTACCTTTGTTGATAGGGTATTTTTTGAATAATTTATCAGCAGGTTTACTGAGTTGTTTAGCAGGATTGGTAATTCTTTATTTACCTACCAATTTGCCTACAGCTCAACGTATGATTATGATGTTAGTATGTTCATTTGGATTTATGATTTCGTTTTCTATCGGTATTATTTTTAGTTTCAATTATATTGTTTCGTCTGTTGTATTCGGATTTGTTGTTGTTGCTGTTTATTGGCTATCGTTGTTTTTTAGGATGGCTCCACCAGGTAGTTTCTTCTTCATTATGATTAATGCTATGATGATAAATATACCATTTGATGCAGCAACAATTCCTACAAGAATTGGTTATTTTGCATTAGGAACAATATTTGCCTGTACATTGGCTCTGATTTATTGTTTTATAGTTGGTGATAAATATAATAAGCATACTATTCCAATAACTTTTGATAAAGTGCCCAAAAAAAAGAAGATAGATTATTTGGTACGAGCGCTAATTGTAGGTTTTTTTATGTTTATTGCCAATGTTGTTGGAAACGCATTACATTTCAATAATCCATATTGGATTCCTATTTCTTGTTTGGCTATTTTACAAGGAATTACTGTTTATCATGTGTGGCAAAGAGCATTACATCGAATAGCAGGTACATTTATTGGCATGGCGCTGTGTTGGATATTAATTTCTATTTCGCAAGATGCCTTGTATTTGTGTATCTGCATTATGATTTTACAATTTGTAATAGAGCTATTTATTACAAGAAATTATGCAATAGCGGTTATTTTTATTACTGCGTTAACTGTTTTGCTTGCAGAAGCTGGAGGAACTTTGATTCATACACCAAATGTTTTGATTCAGAGTAGATTGCTTGATATTATTATAGGAAGTTTGATAGGAGCAGTGGGAGGGTGGTTTCTACATCATCAATATCTTAGAACACAAACAAGAGATCAAATACGAAAAACAATAGTATATGTTAAACGTAAAAATTAATAAAAAAGTCATCTGAATAAGATGACTTTTATTTTGGAGGTTCCATTGTGTGATTACATTTACTACATGTTTTAAGTTCTTGAGAATTGTAAAAATGTTGAAAATGCATTAAAAAATCGGTTTCAATATTATTCAATGGAAAATATACTTCATGTAATTTGTTGTTACAGTTTTCGCAAAACCAAAGTAAACCATCTTTTGCATTTAAGTCTTTTCTTTTGGTTTCTACCACCAATCCTATAGAATCCTTTGTTCTAATTGGTAAATGTGGTGTTTTGGCAGGTAATAAGTAAATATCTCCTGCATTTAATGTTATTCTTTTTCGTTGATTGTTTTCTTGAATATCTATATGTATTGTTCCCTCCAATTGAAAGAAAAATTCTTCGTTTTCGTTATAATGAAAATCTTTGCGCGAGTTTGGTCCGCCAACTACCATTACAATGTAATCTTTAGAATCTACATAAATGTTTTTGTTGGCAACTGGTGGTTGTAATAAATGCTTGTTCTCTTCAATCCATTTTAATAGATTGAATGCTGTAGGATTACTCATAGTAATTTATGCTTAGTTGTTTCTACTTAACCAAATTGATGGATTATCAATATTAGAATTGTGCGATAATAAGAATTTTAAAACCGTTTTACCCATGCTATTTGTGTTGATAGTTCCAATGGTTTGCTTAAGACTTACTTTATCACCTGTTTTTACGGTTACATCTTTTAGATTTTGATATACCGTAATATAATCTCCATGTTGAATTAGAACAGCTTTATTGCCGCCCGATAAAACTTGCACTTGTAAAACTTCTCCCTGAAATATAGCGCGTGCTTTAGAGCTTCCTTCGGTTGTAATTTCTATTCCACTGTTGTGAATTGTAAGTTGTGTTTGTATTGGGTGTGGCTGATCGCCATAAGGCAATGATACATATCCTTTTTCTACAGGCCAAGGTAATTTTCCTTTATTGGCTTTAAAATTATCAGCTACTAATTTTCCTTCTGGTGTTAATTCAAAAGTAGCAGCTTCTTTAGGTGTTTTAACAGTAGGTGTTTTTTCTTTTGTTGTTGTTGTTGTTGTTGTTGTTCCTCCTTTTGCAGCAGCAGCTCTTGCAGCCGCTTCTTTTGCCTCGCGTGCTTTTCTGTTTGCTTCGGCAATTGCTTCGCGAATCAATTGTTGTATCTTCTTATCGATAGCTTTTGTTTCGGCTTGTTTTTTATGAATTTGATCGTTGTATTTTTTTTGATCTTTTTTTACCAACGCTACTAAGTTGTTTTGCTCTATCAAGTCGGCTTGTAGGTTTTTTTCGTTCGTTTGCTGTTCGGCCAATAATTTTCGTTGTTTTTCTTTTTCAACTTCTAATTTAGCCAAAGCTTCGTTTAGAAGAATTGTTTTTTCTTTTAATTCTTCTCCTTGTTGTTTTCTAAAATCAGCATATTGTTTTAGATATTGTACTCTTTTGTAAGCCTGAAAGAAGTTTTCAGAAGAAAGAATAAACATCATTTTACTTTGGTTGGATCTGCTTTGGTATGCTTTTACAATAGTTTCTGCATAATCTTGTTTTAGTTGATTTAGTTCTTTCGAAATCTGATCTACTTCTTTTTGATTTTTAGATATATTGCTATTGGTAATACTAATTTGAGAGCGAACGTTTTCTATTAATTGACGATTTAAACTAACTTTTCGGTTAATTTCGGTTATTTCAGATAAGATATTACGTTCTTTCGTTTGTTCAGTTCGAAGTAATTGTTGAACCGATCTAATTTCTGTTAGTATTTGTTGCTTTCTCTTTTCCAATTGCTCTTGGGTTTCTTTTTGTTGAGCAAAAGCTGGCAACAATGTTAAAGCAAAAAATATAGACCAATATGTTTTTCTCATAATTACTTATTCCTTCGTACTAAATTAATGTGTTTTACTTACAGATTTATTTTCTTATAACCATTTGGAACTTTGTAGTTTATGGGTAAATTGTCGTTAAAAGAAACTTTATCATAAATAATATTCAAATTTATGACTTTTTCTTGTTTGGCTTCAATATTAATTTCTGTAGGAATTACAAAATTATGGATTTTTTGGTAATTAGGATAAGATATTGTTAGACTGCGATCTGTAAAATAATCTGTAATTGCTTCTTTCTTTAAAAGAGCATTTTTATCTTCAAAGAAATAAACAGATTCTATTTCATTTTTTTCTATTGGCGTTAGTTTGTGCATGCCATCTTCAATTGTGGCAATCATTGTTTTATCGTTTTTACTATCAAGCAATTGTCCTAATAAAATGTTTTGCAAACGATTAAAATCTACTTCTGTGCCTAAAAGATTATTAATTAAACTATAATCTCCTTCAAAATAATTGCTATTTAATTTTTCGTAATATTTTACTTCTTCTGGAGTGATAAGTGCTTTTGCAACAGATATACCTATATATCGAACATTAATATAGATCTGCTTGTCTTTTTCGATCATGATATCGATACCTGCACGCTGATCGGTTTTTTCTGAATTATAATTTACCGTTCCTTTGATAGATATGGTAGAAAATACTTGTGCATTTTTGGCGTGATTATTCAGAATTATTAATGCAGTTTTTGTTTGGTTTGCATCAGATTCATTCATAAATAATCCTCCTTTTCCTTTCTTACAACTTACTAATAATAAGCATCCAATAAATAGATATAATAGCTTTTTCATGTCTTTTTTTGCAATTTGTAGAATCGAATATAGATAAAAAAAATCCGTTTTAATAAATTTTAAAACGGATTTAAGTTTTTAGTTTAATACTGAATAATCTCCAATACTAATATTTGTATGTTTTCCATTGTAAACAGCATGATTACCAATCATTGCGTTGTCTAAATGAGCATTTTTAATTTCTGCGTTAGTTTGTATTAAACTGTTTTTTATTGTAGCGTTTTCTACAACAGAATTATTTCCTAGCGAAACATTTGGGCCAATTGTAGCGTTTTTCAATACAACATTATCGCCAATGTAACAAGGAGGAATAATTGTGCTATTTTCTATTGTGATGGAAGAAGAAATATAGTTTTCATTGTCTGCTTCTAAAAACTCTAACATTCTGTTGTTGGTATCAACTGTTACGTCTTTGTTTCCGCAATCCATCCATTCATCAACTTGTCCAGGAACGAATAACATTCCTTTTTGCTTCATGTTTTCTAAAGCATCAGTTAATTGATATTCGCCTCCTTTAATAATATTATTATCCAATAAATATTCTAATTCAGCACGAAGTGTTTCTCCGCTTTTGAAGTAGTAAATACCAATAATTGCTAAATCAGAAATAAATTCTTTTGGTTTTTCTACAAAATCAACAATTTGATTGGCATCGTTTAGCTGAACTACTCCAAATGCACTTGGATCTGCAACTTGTTTTACCCAAATTACGCTATCTGCATTTTTGTTTAGGTTAAAGTCTGCTCTAAATAAAGTATCTGCATAGGCCACAACAATTGGTCCTTGCATGCTTTCTTTTGCACATAAAATAGCATGCGCTGTACCCAATGCTTCATTCTGATAGCAAATAGTACCTTTTGCACCTAATTTTTCTGCAATTGCAATAAGATCTTTTTCCGTTTGCTTGCCAAAACTTTCGTGAATGATAAAAGCAATTTCATCAATTTTGTCGTTCAATACTTTAGCAATGTCTTCTACTAAACGATGTACGATTGGTTTTCCTGCAATTGGAATTAAAGGTTTTGGTGTAGTAAGAGTATGTGGTCTTAAGCGAGAACCGCGTCCAGCCATGGGAACTATTATCTTCATCTTTTCTTATTTTGCTTTGATGTTTTGTGTAAAATTATTTTGTTCCAGTGCTTCCAAATCCTCCTGCGCCTCTTTCGGTTTCAGAAAGTATTTCTACTTGTTGCCACTGAATTTGTTCGTATTTTGAAATTACCATTTGAGCAATTCGCTCGCCATTTTCGATTACGAAAGGTTCTTTAGATAAATTGACTAAAATTACACCAATTTCTCCTCGGTAATCAGCATCAATAGTTCCTGGCGAATTTAAAAGAGTAATTCCTTTTTTTGCAGCTAATCCGCTTCTTGGTCTTATTTGAGCTTCATATCCATCAGCTAATTCAATAAATAAACCTGTAGGAATAATGGCTCTTTCTAAGCTGTTTAAGGTTACAGGTTCGGTTAAATTTGCTCTTAGATCCATACCTGCAGATTGAGGTGTTTCGTAATGAGGTAAATTGTGTTGTGATTTATTGATGATTTTAATCGATGTCATGATGAATAATGTTATTATAGGATAACAAATATAAAGTTTTGTTATGACATATATATTATGGATAAATTAGTTTTCATGGTTTAATTTTTTAATATATATTCACATAATAATTATAAAACCAAAACTATGAATTTTATTAAAAAATCAATGTTTTTCTGTTTTATGTTGTTTAGCATAAGTTTAATGGCGCAAAACAAAGAAAATGGTAAAGCAGAAATTAAAACTTCTGTTGTGTGTGATCATTGTAAAGCATGCGAAACTTGTGGGCTGAGCTTTAAAGAGAATTTGATGAAATTAAAAGGAATGAGAATGTATGAGTTTGACGAAGAGAAAAAGACAATTACGGTATTCTACAATCCAAAGAAATTAGATTTATTGACCATAAAAACAACAATATCTAAGTTAGGATTTGATGCAGATGATGTAAAAGCAGATGCAGATGCTTATGCTAAATTAGATGGTTGTTGCAAAGTATAAATTAAAAATAAAAAACGGCACTGATTTTTTGTGCCGTTTTTTTATTTTTATAACAATGTTAATTTGTACTGTTTGTTATAAATTGCCTAACATCATCAGACGATGGCAATTCGTAAACTTCGAGATGAAAGAAATCTATTGATGCAAAAACATGATCAAAGATATCTGCCATAATAGTTTCGTATTCTGCCCAAATAATTGTGTTGGTAAACATGTATAATTCTAATGGCAAACCATGCTCTGTAGGTTGTAGATGACGAACCATTAACGGATATTCTTTATGAATGTACGGATTTTGTTGTGCATAACGCAAAACGTAAGCACGCAACATTCCAATGTTTGTAATTCGACGGCCGTTTACAGGCATTGATTGATCGGCATGAGTTCTTTCGTTATAATCTTCTATTTCTTGCTGGCGTTGCTCTATATAAGGTTTTAGCAATTGTATTTTTTTAAGCTCGTGAATTTCTTCTTTGGTAAGAAATCGAATAGAAGACATTTTAATATTTATACTTCGTTTTATTCTTCTGCCTCCAGAAGCTTGCATTCCTCTATAATTTTTGAAAGAGTCGCTAATTAGCAAATAAGTTGGAATGGTTGTAATTGTTTTATCAAAGTTTTGCACTTTTACGGTGCTAAGATTAATTTCTAAAACGGTTCCGTCTGCACCAAATTTTGCCATTTCTATCCAATCGCCCACACGTACCATATCGTTGGTAGAAACTTGTATGCTAGCAATAAATCCGAGTAAAGTATCTTTAAAAACCAACATTAAGATAGCAGAAGCTGCTCCAAGTGAAATAAGGAATTTTAATGGATCTTGGCCTGTAATGATAGAGAAAATAACGATGGCCGAAAAAAAGTATACAATTATACTTGCTACTTGTGTGTAGCTATCAATTGGTTTGTCTGCAAGTTTAGGTATTGTTTTAGCGTAATCTTTAACTGATTTGATGATTGATCTTAGCAATGATGTAACAACGATAATAAATATAATTGTGGTTACAGATAAAATGAAATTTATAAGATCTGGAAAACCATAGAAAAATACAGGAAATAATATTCGAGCTAATGCAACCGGAATTAAATGTGTAATGTTGTTTAATACTTTGTTATCAATTAAGATATCATCCAATTGATTTTTTGTTCGTTTAAAATGATTTCGAAGAATAACAATAAAGATATTCTTTAAAATATAGTCAATAATAAACATAGCTAATGTAAAAATCAACAGTAATACAATTGCCGTTATTACATGTGTTTGCTGATCGCCTAAATTAAATGATTGAATAAAGGAGTAAAACCACTTGTATATTACGTTTAAATGGGTGCTATTTATAATATTATTTATGGTTAATGAAGGGGGTATTTCTACAGTCATTTTGGTTTATGCTGGTTAAGGAAACAGAATTTTTGAGATAAAAAAAGGTATCGTCTGTAAAAACTTTCGATACCTTATTGATCTAATTTATTTATAGTTGATCTAACATTTGATTTATTTTATCAAGATTTGGTGTTAGAATAACTTCAATTCTTCTATTTTTTGCTTTTCCTTCAGGAGTGTTGTTGCTTGCAATAGGAGCATATTCACTACGTCCGGCAGCAATTAAGTTCTTTTTATCAATGGAATTATTTTCTGTTAAAATAGCTACAATTGCCAAAGCTCTTTTGGTAGATAAATCCCAGTTATTTACAACGCCATCACCAAGGTTACCAAGAATTTTATCGTTATCAGTATGTCCTTCAATTAATACAGAAATATCAGGATTTGTTGCTAAAACTTTTCCAAGTTCTACAACAGCTTTACGACCTTCGTCGTTAACAGACCAACTTCCGGATTTAAAAAGTAGTTTGTTTTCCATAGAAACATACACTTTTCCATTTTTTTGTTCAATTGTAAGTCCTCTTCCTTCAAAAGCATTTAGAGCATGAGATAAGTTGTCTTTTAGCGCTCTCATTTGTCTATCATTAGCAGCAATCATTGCTTCTAACTCTTGTACTCTTGCCGATTTAAGGTCTAACTCAGCTTTGGCTTTAGCTAATCGAAGTGCTTCTGATTTTAATGATTCTTCGCTGTTTTTTTCCAAGTTGCTATATGAATCTTGTAAATCTTTTAATCTATTTTGGGCAGCAGAAATTTCCGCATTTAGGTTTTGTCTTTCTGTTTGCAAATCTTTTAGTTGCTGAGCCAATTGTTTTTTGGCGTTTTCTAGGTCATTGTGAGAACTATTTAATTCGGATAATTCTCTAGATAGACGTTCATTATCTGCCACAGAGCCTTGATATTGCTGATCTAATTCGTTGTATAATCTTCTGGTAACACAAGAAGATAGTAAAAGCATTGTAAAGATGCCGATTGATATTCTTTTAATCATAGATATAAGTATTTTAATTTAGGCTTTAATTTCTACAACAATAGGACAGTGGTCTGAATGTTTTGCTTCTGGCAGAATAGATGCGTTGAGTACTCTGTCTTTCATCGTATCTGCTACCATATTGTAATCAATTCTCCATCCTTTGTTGTTATTTCTTGCATTGGCTCTGTATGTCCACCAACTGTATTGATGAGGTGCTTGGTTAAACATACGAAAGCTATCAATAAATCCGTTATTAATAAATTTGCTTACCCAGGCTCTTTCTTCTGGCAAAAAACCAGAAACTTTTGCATTTCTAATCGGATCGTGTATATCTATTGCTTGGTGACAAATGTTATAATCGCCACAAATAATAAGATTTGGATTTTCTTTTTTTAGCTGATTTATGTAATCAAAAAAATCATCCATATATTGATATTTGAAATCTAAACGATCAATATTTGAAGCAGAAGGCAAATACAGAGACATTACCGAAAAAGTATCAAAATCTACCCGAATATTTCTACCTTCAAAATCCATGTAATCAATTCCTGTTCCGTAAACAATATGTTTGGGTTTTTCTTTGCATAATATGGCAACACCACTATATCCTGCTTTTTGAGCCGAAAAATAATATTGATATGGATATCCGGCTAAAGCAATTTCATCAGTAGGAATTTGATTTTCGTTTGCTTTTATTTCTTGTAAACAAATTATATCTGCATTTTCTTCTTGCATCCAATCAAGCAGTCCTTTTTTTATCGCTGCACGTATTCCATTTACGTTATAGGATATAATTTTTTTCATGATTACTTTTTTTACTTTATATTCTTTCAAAAATATGAATTTTCCGTTAAGAGATTATCGCTTGAAAGCGTATTTTAATTTATTATTAAGATACTTTAGGGTACTTATTTTGTTTTATATAGAAGAAAGCTTAGGTTTTTATAGAACGGAAATGTTTAGGTTATATTTTGTAGGAAAATAAAACAAGAAAAGTGTGGACTTGCTAACTTAGCCCGGACATAGAGTTAAGCATAAAGACTTATCTTTGACTTATGAAAAGAATTAGAAAGGCCTACGATGCTGCTTTTAAGCAGCAAGCCGTTGAACTGGCTAAGGAAAGGACAAACAAATCAGAATTAGCTCGTGAACTTGGAATTCGAGCCACCTTATTGTATAAATGGTGTAAAGAAGCTCAAGAGTTTGGCGATGCTAGTTTTCCAGGTAATGGCAAACAAAAACTTACTCCAGAACAAGAAAGAATAAAAGAGCTAGAAAGGAAGTTAGCTGCTGTTGAATTAGAACATGAAATATTAAAAAAAGCAATCGGCATTTTCTCAAAGACCGGCAAATGATTTACATGTTCATATTTAATCATGAACATGAATTTCCGATTGGGATTATGTGTAAAGTTTTAGAGGTAAGTAGAAGTGGTTATTATCATTGGAAACGGTCTCCCGATAATAAAAAACAACAAGCCAAAGCAGATCTAAAACGTGTTATTACAGAAGTTTACTTCGAGTTTAAACAGCGTTATGGCAGCCCTCGCCTTACCATAGAACTCAACGCACAAGGTTATAAAATATCTAGAACAACCGTTGCTAAATACATGAAAGAGTTGGGATTACGTAGTAAAGTAGCTCGACGATATAGAATAACCACAGACTCTGAACACAATTATTTAGTGGTCGACAATATTTTAGATAGACAATTTACACAAACTGAACCAGGGAAAGCTTGGGTGTCTGACATTACTTATATTGCTGTTAAAGAAGGGTTTATTTATCTAACTACAGTGATAGATTTATTCGATAGAAAGGTAATTGGATGGAGCATAAGTAAAGATATGACAACAGAAAACACCACCTTGGCAGCCTTTAAAATGGCTAAAAAAAACAGAGCTTTTGAAGAAGGATTAATCTTCCATTCTGACCAAGGAGTACAATATGCAAATTACAAATTTGCTAACTATTTGGAGTCCTTTAATATTGTTAGAAGCATGAGTAGGAAAGCAAATTGTTGGGATAATGCCGTAGCGGAAAGCTTCTTTAAATCCTTAAAGGTGGAGATGGTATATGGGAATTTAATATTGACTACAAAGCAAATGGAATCTAAAGTCTTTGAATATATCGAAATGTGGTATAATAAAAAACGTAGACACTCCTACTTAAACTATCAGACAATCAACGAATTTAATCAAATAATAAATATTAATAAAGCTGCTTAACTAATTGTCCGGATTTCATTAGGATATCCAGGATGGTTTTTTTGAATAAAATGTAGGATGCTTTATTCAAGAATTTAGTGAATGAAAATCCGCTTAATTTAAAATAAATGTTAAAGTTATACGGCTAATTTTTTGGATGTAATTATTGTTGAATAGAAATATTACTAACATAGGCAGATTGCTAATAATATAAACAGAATAAATTTGAAGATATATAATTTCTAATCAAATAATTAGTCTGTAAAATATAACTTAGTGTAATCATTACAATATCATAGCTATAAAATAAAGTCAATTACCTAAAGAATTTAGTATATTTGTCTCACATAATTAATATAGTTTAATGGGGTTAGTAACAGCAAAAGAAGTAGCGAAAGCAATTAACATTGACAAGTATGGTATCTTTGGTACTTTTACTGGGTGGCTGCTTATGAAAACGCTTAAGGTTACCACCTTAAATAAGATTTATAGCAGAAATAAACACCTAGAAAATCTAGAGTTTTTAAATGCTATTTTAGAAGAATTTCAGATTGAATTTCAAATCGATCCAGAAGAATTAAAAAGATTACCTAAAAACGGTCCATATATTACAATATCAAATCATCCTTTGGGAGGAATTGATGGTATTTTGTTATTGAAATTGATGTTGGAGCACGATCCAAATTTTAAAATCATAGCTAATTTCTTATTGCATAGAGTAGAGCCTTTAAAGCCTTACATCATGCCAGTAAATCCATTCGAAAATAATAAAGATGCTAAATCAAGTGTATTAGGATTGAAGGAAACCCTAAGGCATTTGAGTGATGGAAAACCTTTGGGAATTTTCCCTGCCGGAGAAGTATCTACTTATAAAGATGATCGATTAATTGTTGACAAACCTTGGGAGGAAGGAGCAATAAAGTTAATAAAAAAAGCAAACGTACCAGTTGTGCCAATTTATTTTCATGCACAAAATAGTAAATTATTTTATTTTTTATCCCAAATTAATCCCACGCTTAGAACAGCAAAATTACCTTCGGAGCTTTTAACTCAAAAAAACAGAGTGATAAAAGTGCGTATTGGCCGACCAATTTCTGTAGAAGATCAAAATGATCATGCAGATTTACACGATTATGGAAACTTTTTGCGCTTTAAAACTTATTTGTTGGCCAATGCTTACAAACAAGACGAAGATTCTCATAAATGGATACATGTGCCTTCTTTCAATTTTAAGTTTCCAAAAACAGTGAAAGATATCATAGAGCCACAGCCACAAGAGAAGATTATCAAAGAAATAGAAATTCTGAGAGAAAAAGATTTTCGATTATTACAAACCAAAAATTACGAGGTTTTTCTGTGTAAAGCAGATATGATACCAACTATTCTTTTGGAATTAGGTAGATTGCGTGAGGTTACGTTTCGTGAGGTTGGTGAAGGAACGAATAATGAATCTGATTTAGATCAATACGACAATTATTATCATCATATGTTTTTGTGGGATAATGAAACAAATCAAATTTGTGGAGCTTATCGTATGGGGCTTGGCGCTGATATTTATAAAAAACATGGAATCAATGGATTTTATTTGAATGAATTGTTCCGTTTTGAATCTGAACTTTATCCAATGATGGCACAATCTATTGAAATGGGACGTGCATTTATCATAAAAGATTATCAACAAAAACCAATGCCATTATTTTTATTGTGGAAAGGAATTGTTCATACAACATTGCGTTTTCCAGAGCATAAATATTTGATTGGAGGAGTTAGTATAAGTAATCAATTCTCAGATTTTTCAAAATCGTTGATGATCGAATTTATGCGTTCGCATTATTATGATCCATATATAGCACAATATGTTACACCAAAAATGGAATATAAAGTAAATCTTAAAGATGCCGATAAAGATCTTATTTTTAGTGAAACAGATGCCGATTTAAATAAATTTGATCGTATTATTGAAGATGTTGAGCCAGCAAAATTGAGAGTTCCTGTATTGATAAAAAAATACATTAAACAAAATGCTAAGGTAATTGCTTTTAATGTTGATCCATTGTTTAATAATGCAATAGATGGATTAATGTATATTAAAATTGCTGATTTACCAGAGAGTACCGTAAAACCAGTAATGGAGGAATTTGAAGCGGAATTGGAAAGAAAAATTCAGGAAGAACACAATCATAATAAACAGAAATAAAAAAAGCGATTGATTTTTATCAATCGCTTTTTTATTGTTAACCCGTTGGGTGAAATGAATTGAGAAAAAAAAGAGGAATATTATTACGATAGATATTGGTCAAGATACTGAAATTCAGTATCTTGATGTCGCCAAACAAACCAATATCTATGTCAAATATACGAAATAACTATTTAAA
>JASLED010000077.1 GCA_030151255.1 Flavobacterium sp. | reverse complement strand
GTGTATTATTGCGAATGTCTTTCACAAAAGCTTCTGCTGTTTTTTTCTTTGGTGTTCCCATAATATAAAGTTACATTTTTTTGAAAACACTATCTTAGTTTTTAGTCCTTAGATGTCCACTTTTTGCTGAAGATTTACAATTGTGCCGTATTTTGCAATGTTTTTGTTGTGTTTGTCTATTTCTTGCTGTGTTTTGTTTCTGGGTTTAATGATGCGAAATGAATACAGCAACAGCCCAATACCAATTATAAATGAGTTTAGGGCAATAAGATATGGTATAAAATTTGTCATTTTATAGGTTTAACAGTTAGCTTTTAAGGTAAGCAAACAAAACAAAGGTTGGTTTAGTTGTGTTGAGGTAGGGGAGGCTTCCTTAATTGTTTATCACTTTTTTTTAGGACTAATTATTTTTACATCCTGAAAAAGGATAGCGCCTCTTATAATGCCCAGTATAGCCTCGTGCAAGGCTTTGATGATGTGAATCTTTAGTTCGTTTTTAGTATGTATAAGGCTTATTTCTCTGGCAGGCTTTGGCGATGCAAATTGTACCAAATTAGCCTTGTCGGCATCGTTTAGTTGCAAGGAGTGTAGGTAGGGCAATAGGGTATAGCCCAAGCCTTCTTTAGACAATTGAATTAGGGTTTCGAAGCTACCGCTCTCTAATGAAAACGATTTGCTAGAGGTAGCATTGCTGGTTTTGCATATATTGATAATGCCGTCTCTAAAGCAATGGCCGTCTTGCAAAAGCAGTAGTTCTTTAATATCTAGGTCTTCTACGTTTATTTCTGAGTTAAACTTAGCCCTAAACGGTTGCGGAATGTAACCCACAAAGGGTTCGTAATACAATACTTTCTCTACCATATCATCTAGCTCTAAGGGCGTGGCAACAATGGCGGTGTCTAGGTATCCGCTTCTTAGACGAGTAATAATTTCGTCTGTGGTATATTCTTCTATAATAAGGTGTACCTTGGGATATTTATTAATAAACGACTTGATAAACATTGGCAACAATGTAGGAGTAACCGTTGGAATGATGCCTATTTTAAAGTCGCCACCAATAAAACCTTTCTCCTGATCAATAATGTCTTTAATTCTATTGGATTCTCCAACTATTTTCTTAGCTTGATCAATTATCACTTCGCCAATAGAAGTAAGTTGTATAGGCTTTGTAGATCTATCAAATATTTGTACGCCCAACTCATCTTCTAGTTTTTGTATTTGCATACTAAGTGTAGGCTGAGTTACAAAAGATTTTTCAGCAGCTAGGGTAAAATTTCTATGTTCTGCTACAGCAAGTGTGTATAAAAGCTGAGTAATTGTCATGATTGAAAAGGGATAAATAGTATAATTATTGCTCTATTCTTTCCAGTTCGCGGTAGTTTTTCATTAAACGTTTAATAAGAATGCCGTAAACAATTTTGTAATACACCCATATTACAGCAAAGAATAGGCTGCAAATTAGTAAAAATAAACCAATAATAACAAGGTAGTATATCAGTCCGTTTTCTAGATGACTGTTTTCTTCTTTAATAATAAGAGCAGTAGCTATAATAAAAATAGCCAATAAAATAGATAGGTTAATAGCAATGTAATAGTTTACCGTTTTTTTGGTTTGCAGTATTTGGTGCATTAGTTTTTTGGTGTTGTTTGCCACACATATCTTTTTGTATTTAAAGTAAAATATAACAATAAACACAACTGATACCGAACCACTGATGTAGTCGATATTATCGAAAATAAATTCTAATGTTTTGTATTGACTAATGGTTGATTTTTCGTTGTCGTTTAAGAAGAAAAAGCTAACTAAGTTTAATAGTATAAATTCTACAACACTTATAATTAAAATCCATAATACGATAGAAGATGATTTTTTGTGAATCATTTTCTGTATATCTTCTTTAGAAACTTGGGGGAAGTTTTGTTGATTGTTCCAAGTCTTTTTTAAAAGGTCTAATTCGTTCATATCTATAAAAATACCTTACGGATTTAGTAGTTTTTTTAGTTTTTGTTTTATTCTGTTCATCTTTACTCTTGCGTTTACTTCGCTAATACCCAGTGTTTCGGCTATCTCTTCATAGTTTTTGTCTTCCAGATACATAAAAACAAGAGCTTTGTCGATGTCGTTTAGTTGATACAAGGCAGCATACATCATTTTTAATTGCAGTTCTTCTTCTTCGTTGTAAACACTGTATTCAAAATGATGAATAGCTGTGTTTAGGCTTGTTGTATCTAATTGTCTTTTGCTTTTCCGGAAAATAGAGATGGCTGTGTTTAGTCCAATTCGGTATGCCCAAGTAGTAAATTTAGAATCGCCCCTAAAGCTAGGATAGGCTTTCCAAAGCTGAATAGATATTTCTTGGAATAAGTCTTTGTGTGCAGCTTCGTCATTTGTATATAATCTACAAATTTTATGGACGAGGTTTTGATTCTCTTCCAAAAGGGATACAAATTCTATTTCCAATTTTTTTTGTTGCATAACCGATTAGTAGATTAAATTCTATAAATGTTACATTTTATTTAGCCGATAATTTGTAAACGCATCAAAAATAGCATTTTGTATAAGTTTTGGGTATAAAATTGAGTTTAATATAAAATTTAACCTAATTTAAAATGATTCTTTATTAGCTTGTTTGATTGATAAAATGCTTTATCGTGTTAATAATGTTTATATATTTATTTAAAATTGCATTAAATAGTTTGAATATTGTATTTGATGTGTTAAAAAAAGAGTGTAAAAATATAATGTGTAAAAATTAAAGAAAATCGCATTGTGGTATTATTTATGTGTTAGCATAATGTGAAATTAAACAGTAACCCAATTAATAATTTTAAATCAAATTAGGATGAATACACTAACGAGAAAGATTGTAATGTCAGCAACAGGATTGTTTCTGTGTTTCTTTTTGCTTATTCACTTTTTAGGCAACACGCAGTTGTTTTTAGAGCCAGAGCACGCTCAGGAAAGTTTTAATGCTTATTCGCATTTTTTATCTGGCAACCCTTTAATTAAAGTAGTATCGTATGTACTGTACTTGTCAATTATCGGACATGCTATTTATGCTTTAATTATCACTTCTAAAAACAAACAAGCAGGAGGAACTTACAAAAAAGACCAAAGAGGAAGAGCTAGTAAATGGTATAGCCGTAATATGGGAATATTAGGAACTATTATTCTTATATTTTTAGTAATGCACTTTCAAAACTTCTGGTATGTGTACAAATTTGGTGAAATTGGTATAGATCCTTACGGAAATAAAGATTTATATACGGTAGTAGTTACTGTTTTTAAAGAGCTATGGATTGTTGTGGTGTATGTAATAGCCATGATAGCTTTAGCGTATCACTTAATTCACGGTATCACAAGTGGTATTCGTACATTAGGATTATTCCACCCAAAATTTGCTCGTTGGGTTAATATTTTTGGAATTGCATATTCAATAATCATTTGTGTAGGATTCGCTTTAATGCCTATATATATTTATCTAACTAATTAATTAAAACCGTTATGAAATTAGATGCTAAAATACCTGAAGGACCATTAGAAGAAAAATGGTTTAATTATAAAAAAACTGCTCGTTTGGTAAATCCAGCGAATAGAAAAAAATTAGATGTAATTGTTATAGGAACTGGCTTGGCTGGTAGCTCTGTAGCGGCATCGTTAGGAGAAATGGGCTACAATGTAAAGTCATTTTGTTTTCAGGACACTCCTCGTCGTGCACACTCAGTAGCCGCTCAAGGTGGTGTAAACGCAGCGAAGAATTACAAAAATGATGGCGACAGTATTTACAGAATGTTTGTAGATACATTAAAAGGAGGTGACTTTAGAGCGCGTGAAGCAAACGTATATCGTTTGGCAGAATGTTCGGTTAATTTAATCGATCAAGCAGTAGCTCAAGGCGTTCCTTTTGGTCGTGAATATGGAGGATATTTAAATAATAGATCGTTTGGTGGAGTGCAAGTAAGTAGAACGTTCTACGCACGTGGACAAACGGGTCAACAATTATTATTAGGTACTTACCAAGCATTAATGCGTCAAGTAAACAAAAAAACAGTACAATTATACTCTTCTCACGAGATGTTAGATGTTGTTGTAGTTGATGGTAAGGCAAGAGGAGTAATTGTACGTAATTTAGAAACAGGCGAAATTGAAAGACACGCAGCACATGCAGTAGTTTTGGCAACTGGTGGATTTGGGAAAATTTACTATTTATCAACATTAGCAATGGGTTGTAACGGATCTGCAATTTGGCGTGCTTACAAAAAAGGTGCCTTTTTTGCTTCTCCAAGTTGGACACAAATTCACCCTACTTCTTTGCCACAATCGGGCGATTATCAGTCGAAACTTACATTGATGTCAGAGTCATTGCGTAATGACGGTCGTATTTGGGTACCAAAACAACTAGACGAAAAAAGAGTTGCAAACGATATTCCTGAAGAAGAGAGAGATTATTACCTAGAGCGTCGTTACCCAGCATTTGGAAACTTAGCACCTAGAGATATTTCTTCTCGTGCAGCAAAAGAGCGCATTGACGCTGGTCATGGTGTAGGACCGTTAAAAAATGCAGTTTATTTAGATTTCTCTAAAGCTATTAGAGAGCAAGGAAAAGATAAGATTAAAGAGAAATATGGCAACTTGTTTACCATGTATGAAAAGATTACAGGTATTAATGCTTATAAAGAACCAATGATGATTTCGCCAGCGGCTCACTTTTCAATGGGAGGTTTATGGGTAGATTATGAGTTGATGACAACAATTCCGGGGCTTTTTGCATTAGGCGAAGCTAACTTTGCAGATCATGGTGCTAATCGTTTAGGTGCAAACTCTTTACTTCAAGCTTCTGTAGATGGGTATTTTATTGCTCCATATACAATTGCAAATTATTTAGCAGATCAGATTAGAATAGGTAAAATAACAACCGATCATCCAGAGTTTGACAAAGCTGAAAAAGAAGTAACAGATAAGTTGCAAGAGCTTTTAAGTATTAAAGGAGATAAAACGGTGGATTATTACCACAAAAAACTTGGTAAATTGCTTTATGATTATTGTGGTTTAGCCAGAACAAAAGAAGGTTTAGAATACGCTATTGTAGAAATTAAAAAGCTGAGAGAAGAGTTTTACAAAAACGTAAACGTTCCTGGATCTAACGGTACAATTAATTCTGAATTGGAAAAAGCAGGTCGAGTTGCAGATTATCTTGAAATAGGTGTATTGATGTGTTATGATGCATTGACTAGAGATGAATCTTGTGGAGCTCACTTCCGTGAAGAATATCAAACAGAAGATGGAGAAGCAGCACGTAATGATGAAAAATTCCAGTTTATCTCTGCATGGGAATGGCCTGGATCTTTGGATAAAGAACCTATTCTAAACAAAGAAGAGTTGACATTTGAATATCTTAAACCAACTATCCGTAGTTACAAATAATATTAGCTATGAAATTGAATCTTAAAATTTGGAGACAAAAAGATCGCAAGTCTGAAGGAAAACTTGTTGATTATGTAATAGATAATGTAAATACACACATGTCTTTCTTAGAAATGCTTGATACGCTAAACGAGCAACTAATTACAAGAAAGGAAGAACCAATAGAATTTGATCATGATTGTAGAGAAGGAATTTGTGGGCAATGTGGTGTTGTAATTAATGGAAATGCACACGGACCATTGGTAAACACAACTACATGTCAGTTGCACATGAGAGAGTTTAAGGATGGAGAAACTGTGTTGATTGAACCGTTTAGAGCGGCTGGTTTTCCGATTAAAAAAGACTTAAAAGTAGATCGTTCTGCATTTGATCGAATTATATCTGCTGGAGGATATGTATCTGTAAATACAGGACAAGCGCCAGAGGCAAATACAATTCCAGTATCGCATGAAACAGCAGAGGCAGCCTTTGATTCTGCAGCTTGTATAGGATGTGGTGCTTGTGTGGCTACTTGTAAAAACGGAAGTGCTGCTTTGTTTACTTCAGCAAAAATTACACAATTGGCTATTTTACCTCAATCAAAAGAAGAAAGAAATGAACGTGCTTTAAATATGATTTATCAAATGGATCAAGAAGGTTTTGGACACTGTTCTAATACTGAAGCCTGTGAGGTTGAATGTCCTCAAGGAATTTCAGTGTTAAATATTGCACGTATGAATTATGAATATAATCGTGCAAGTTTTCTGAAATTTAAAAAATAGAATTATGAGTATAAGATATAGTATCAACCATAAGATGTTACTATTGGGAGCAGGAGTACTATTTTCATTAACAGGTTTTGCACAAGAAAAAGTTATTGTAAATGAAAATGTAATGGTTTTTGAAGAAGAAGTGAGTGTGGAAAAGCCAGAAGAAACATATCCGAAGTTTAAAGTAGGAGGAGTATTTCAAGCGAGGTATTTAGATAACTTTAAACACAATGTAGATATTAATGGCTTGCAACATTCTGATGGAGGAGGAGTGAGTAATTCCTTTGATATTAAAAGAATGAGGGTTTCGTTAAATGCCAAGATTACTGAAAATTTGGAAGTAGTTGCGTTAGCGAATTTTGCAGATTTTAAATCAGATCCAAAAACAAAAGTATTAGAAAATGCTTACGCAAAGTATACAGTAAATAGATATTTACAATTTACAGTAGGACAATTTAGACCTTTGTTTGGTAGAGAAGAAACTTATGCTGTGGATATTGTAAAATCAATTGATTATTCTAATTCGTATTATTTATTTGGCAGTAATGGATGGATGAGTTTTCAGGTTGGAGCAGCAGTTACAGGTAGTGTAGATTTAGGTAGTGTGCCAATGAGTTACGGTTTGTCTGTAACCAATGGAAATGGTAAAAATACCACAGATAATGATGATGGAAAACACTATTCAAGTAGATTGTTATTCAACATAGATAAAGCACATAAATTTAATGTAGGAGTAAGTGGAGGTTTGGCAGAAGTACAAAGACAAACAGTATATGCTGTTGGTGCAGAAGCTGCTGCTGAGTTTAAGCTAGATGATCGTTGGAGTGTAGATTTTCAATTGGAAGCTAAACAAGGTTTAAACCAAAGTTTGTATTATTCTTTGCCAGTTGATTTAAGACAAGGAGATGTTAATGATTACAAAATGAAAAGTTTTTATGTATTGCCAAACGTTCGATATGAAATTGGCAAAAAACATTTTCAGGCTGTTGAATTTGCTTGTCGCTATGAATACTTAGACGAAAATGCATCTTTAAATTCTAATCCAAGACAAACTTGGGTGCCTATGTTGAGTTTAGAGTTTTTGAAAAATTATGCAGCTCGAATTCAGGTAGGTATGCAGATAGATAACTATAAGAAAAATATTGAAAACACAAAAGTATACAATTCAAACCTTGCTTTTGTTCAGTTTCAATGTAGATTTTAACCATCATAAAAAAGCTTATCTATATGAAAGAAGTTAATTTAAAAAACTTAGGAATAACATTAGTTGTTGGAGTTTTATTATGGTTTTGTCCAGTTCCAGAAGGAGTAACACCAGATGCATGGCATTTGTTTGCAATATTTGTGAGTACTATTTTAGGAATTATCTTAAAAGCTGCACCGATGGGTACCATGTGTATGATTGCGGTAGGGCTTACAGCATTTTTCCAATTATTGGCACCCGGAAATCCAGGAAAATCAATAGCATTGAGTTTATCTGGTTTTGGCGATAAAGTAATTTGGTTAATAGGAATCTCTTTTTTTATAGCCAGAGGATTTATAAAAACAGGATTAGGAAACAGAATTGCCTATTTATTTATTCGTGCTTTTGGTAAAAGTACATTAGGTTTGGCATATGGTTTAGGTTTAGCAGATTTAGTTTTAGCACCTGCAATACCAAGTAATACAGCAAGAGGTGGAGGAATTATTTATCCTATTATGAAATCGATGTCGATGAATTTTGGTTCTGATCCAACGAAAGAAGAAACCAAAAGAAAAGTGGGATCATTTCTTACATTAAACTGTTATTATATCAATTTAATTGCTTCTGCCATGTTTTTAACAGGTACAGCAAGTAACCCAATGTGTCAAAAATTTGCCGCAGATATAGGTATTGATATTAGCTGGATGTCTTGGGCAATTGGTGGTTTTGTACCTGGTATAATTGCTTTTATTGTTACTCCTTTGGTGTTGTATAAAATATATCCGCCAGAGTTGAAAAAAACAGGAGATGCACCAAAAATAGCAGCACAAAAATTAAAAGAAATGGGACGATTATCTATCCCAGAAATTTTAATGTTAATTACGTTTTTTATATTATTGTTTTTGTGGATTACAGGAGATTTGTTTTCTATTGATGCAACTACAACAGCATTTTTAGGATTATCAATTTTATTACTAACTTCTGTACTTACGTGGGATGATGTAAAAGCAGAAAAAGGTGCTTGGGATACAATTGTTTGGTTTGCTGTTTTAGTAATGATGGCAAGTTCATTAAATAATCTTGGGTTTATTGGATGGTTTAGCGATTTGGTAAAAGGTAAAATGGGCGGAATGGATTGGCATTATGCTTATCCAATTATTGTAATTGTTTATTTCTTAAGTCATTATATTTTTGCTAGTGCAACAGCTCACGTAGCAGCAATGTATGCGGCTTTGTTAGGTGTAGGTGTATCTTTAGGAGTGCCTCCAATGCTACTTGCTTTAACTCTAGGTTTTATGGGATCTATATACGGAACATTAACACACTATGGTCACGGACCAGCTCCAGTGTTTTTTGGAAGTGGATATGTTGACTTAAAAGCTTGGTGGACATATGGATTTGTTATCGGAGTAATGCTTTTGGCCATTTACCTAGTGATAGGAACAAGTTGGTTGAGTGTAATCGGATATTTTTAATAAGAAAGTTATTTTTAAAAGGAAATCAAATTTTGATTTCCTTTTTTTGTTTAAAATGCTAAAATTATTTTAGTTGTTATAATTGTAAATTATTATCTTTGAATTAACTAATATGTTTTATATGTTTTTTTAAAAAATGCAATTAAAATATATTATTTTAATATTAATGTAAAAAATAGTAATATTTAATTAATTGAAATATGAAAAGAATCAAACTATGGGGGGCTAAGCTAGCTTTGGCTATGATGTTATTCCCTATTTCTTCAGACATTTACGCATGTACAAGAGTTGTATATAAAGGCCCAAAAAATACAATTATTACAGCACGATCAATGGATTGGAAAGATGATATTATGCCTAATATTTGGGTGTTTCCTAGAGGTATGGAACGTACAGGAGAAGTTGGGCCAACTTCTGCAAAATGGAAAGCAAAATATGGAAGTGTGATTGTTTCTGCATTTGATCTTGCTACAACAGATGGAATGAACGAAAAAGGATTGGTTTCTAATATTCTTTGGTTGGAGGAATCTCAATATCCTAATTTTAATCCAAACGGAAAAGAAAAAGCAATGAGTATTGCACTTTGGGCACAATATGTATTAGATAATTATGCTACAGTAAATGAAGCGGTTACCGATTTGATGAAAAATCCAATTGTAATGGTTACTGCAAACACACCAGGTAGAACTACATTGGCTACTGTGCATTTATCTATTTCTGATGCAACTGGAGATAATGCTATTTTTGAATACACTGATGGTAAATTAAATGTATATCATGATCCTTCATACACTGTGTTAACTAATTCTCCAACGTTTGAAAAACAATTGGCAATTAGAGATTATTGGGCTGCATTGCCCGGGAATCAAGTGTTACCTGGTACGGGAAGATCACAAGATAGATTTACTAGAGCTTCATATTATGCAACAGCAGTAGATCAATCAGATGATCCAAAAGTTGCTGTAGGAGCTGCTTTTAGTGTAATTAGAAACTGTTCTGTACCTTATGGAGTACACATTGCAGATCAGCCAAACTTGTCTTCAACTAAATGGAGATCAGTAGCAGATCAAAAGAATTTAGTGTATTATTATGAAGATCCATTATCATTAACTCCGTTATGGTTAGATTTGAAAAAGATAGATTTTGGTGAAAAATCTTCGGTAAGAAAAATAGACGTTTCAAAAAGTCAACAATATATGGGCTTAGCAAATGATAAATTGACAAAAGCAGTTCCATTTAAATTTTTAGGTGTATAATTTTTGGCATTATAATATTTTTAGAGACTTACATTTTGTAAGTCTCTTTTTTTTGATAGTTTTATAATAGAATTCAATATAGAATGAGCTGTATTTTTTAATTATAAGTATGAAAATAATTCAACAAAAAGATTTAGATCTTCTCACATTAATAAAAGAGAATAATAACAAACCTTGGTTTACAGAAAATAAACCAGATATTGATGCGGTATTTGGAGATGTAAAAATGTTTTTTAAATATCTGTTCGAACAAATGCAACAACTGGATGATGTAGATTTGTTTCACGTTCATCGTTTATATAGAGATGTTCGTTTTTCTAAAGATAAAACTCCTTATAAAACGTATTTTGGTTTACATATTGGAAGAAAAAAACCTTTATTAAGAGGAGGATATTATTTAAGTATTGAGCCAGGAAATAGTTTTGTAGGAGGAGGATTTTGGGAACCCAACAAAGATGATTTATTGAGAATACGAAAAGAAATTGTTTTGGATGATTCTGAATTTCGCGCAATTATTTCTGATAAAAAATTTGTTAAGGTATTTTCTGAATTGAAAGGCGAGGAATTAAAAACAGCTCCAAAAGGTTTTGAAAAAGAACATCCTGCGATTGATTTATTGCGAAAAAAGCAATTTTTAGTTATGAAATCATTTTCTGATCAAGAAGTCGTAAGTAGTGATTTTGCCGATCAAGTAATAGATGTGTTTACAACAATGCGTCCTTTTTTTGATTATATGTCTGAAGTGCTAACAACAGATGTAAACGGAGTAAGTTTATATGATAAATAAAAAGAGCGGTTTATTAAAACCACTCTTTTTATTCTATTCTAAAATTCTTATTTCAAACATTTTATCCCAATTTTTTCCTGTTACGAAAAAGGTATTTGTTTTAGGATTATAAGCAATTCCGTTCAATACATCCATATCAGGATGTTTGTCTACCATTCCGTATAATTTACTAAAATCTAAAACAGCTTCTACAGCACCTGTTTTTGGATTAATACGTGCAACTCCTGAATCACCGTAGAAGTTAGCATAAATCTTTCCATTTACCCATTCTAGTTCATTTACGTTAGGTAAAATATTTTTATTTGTAGCCACTGTTACAGTATTAATAATTTCAAATGTTTCTGGATTAAGTTTCAAAATTTGCTCAGAACCATTTGTCATGTATAAATATTTACCATCGTTACACAATCCCCATCCTTCCATTGGTTTAGTATATGGAATAGTGGCTAATTTTTCAAAAGTCATTGGATCGTAAATGTAAGCTTCATTATTTTTATAGGTTAATTGATATAATTTTCCATTTAAAATAGTACAGCCTTCGCCAAATATAGATTCTGGCAATTCTTTTATCTTATTTACATTTCCAGTTTTATCATCTATTTGTCTGATACTTGATTTTCCTCTTTTACCTGTTCCAATTCCTTCGCCATTTCCTGTGCTTTCAAATAAAATGTTATTGTAGAATTCTAATCCTTGTGTGTAAGCTGTTTTATCGTGTGGAATAGTATTTACAATTTCATAATCTAATAAATAAGGCACAGATGAAGAATATAACTGCATAGAAGTGCTTACTGCTTTACTTTTACCATCTTTATAAGCTATTCCATTGATTGTATATTGTCCGTATGGAATGTTGGTTAATGTTGCATCTAACACTTCATTATTTTTAACTGTTCCTAGTTTTATATCATTTAAAGAATAAACCACAGAGTCTAATGCGGTGTTTTCTGCCAGATTTAAACTTAATTTTAGGTGTTCAGTATCCGTATAAGCCTGTTTTAGGGCTATTGTATTCAACGAAATTACATTTTTTTCTAAATTATTTTTATCAGAACAACTAAAAAAAGTTAGTGTTAATGCTAACGTTATAAGCATGTTATGTTTTTTCATTTATAATTTTAATTTTAATACAATATACAAAAGTTATTATAATACTTGTAAACACTTGGAAAAATATAAAATCGTTGTATATTTGCAGTGGCAAGTCCTACACGACCAGCTCCTGCAAACTCCTCCAGGGTGGGAACGCAGCAAAGGTACGCGGTTGTAGCGGTGCGATGTAGGTAGCTTGCCATTTTTTTATATCTCCTATCGGAGATATTTTTGTTTTAAAGCAATTCGATTTAGTTTAAAATAAAAAAAGCCTTTTGTATCTTACAAAAGGCTTTTTTTTTGAATAAAATATCCCTTAAAATTTTATTCGATTATTCTAAGGAAAAAAATAGTCTTTTCAATAATGAAAAGATTAATGATTTTGTTATTCTGAATTATAAAATTATATGTATTTAATACACTGCCAATTTACAATATTTAGAATTGACAATAATAGTCTTTTTCATTTCTATTATGTTACAAAACTTGATAATTTTAGAGTACAAAATACCTTTCATATTTTTAATTGTTATTATAAGTAATTGAATAATTAATTTCTTTTAAAACAATATTCTTTTGGTTTTCAAAACCTTTGTTACTTCTTATTTAAAAGAATAATAAAATCTAAAACATTAGTAGATTATAGGTTTTAAGGTTTTGTTTTTAGTGTAAAATATTGATAATCAGCAAAGTGTTGTTTTTAAATTGGTATTTAAATAAGTTGTTTAATTATTTAAATATTGGCTGTTTATATTAATAATTGTGGCTTAAATTGTTATTTTTGTAAAAAACCTATTGCTTTGAAGAAGTTGATATTTAAAATAATAAAAATTATTGGCTGGATTGTTTTTT
>JASLED010000042.1 GCA_030151255.1 Flavobacterium sp. | reverse complement strand
ATATTTTTTGCAAAACTTCCAAAATTCTTTCGTAATTTGCACTTAAGTTGTTCATTGTAAATGTTTTGTAGTTAAAACAATTTGCTGATTTTCAATCAAATGAACAACTTTTTTATTTCTTATCCATAATGCACAACGGGTTAAATAATATTCTTTCCTATTTTATTTTGTTTTTCTATACTAACTCTAGAAAAAATAATACGATAAGTTTTATCGCATTTTAACTTCCAAGCGACCTCTAGTCTTTATCTAAATGTCCTTGTGAATACTTATCTGTTTCAGAATTTGATATTTCAAATTGGTAATATCTTGTTTGTAAATTTAATGTGACAAATCTTCCAAAAAATGTTTTATCTTCTACGGTATGAACTGTATTTTATTACTCTTCTAAACTTTTTTTTTACAGTTTAATGTAAAAATTCATTATTTGGTATTTCTATTCTACCTACTTTATTCTGCTATAAAAAGTAGCAAAGTAATGTTTATCTTTGTGCTCCTTGTTAAAACTAACAAACTCAAAACATTTTATTCTTTTATGGAAAAAACAAAGAACGTAGCCTTTACAGGGTACGAAAAATTCGTCATTTTTATACTTGCCATTACACAATTTACCGTAATTCTAGATTTTATGGTTATGGCTCCATTGGGCGATTTACTTCTTAAAAGCTTAGATATGGATACGCAAGATTTTGGTATTGCTGTTTCTGCTTATGCTTTTAGTGCGGGTGCCTCTGGACTGCTTACTGCTGGATTTGCAGATAAATTTGATCGAAAAAAATTATTATTATTCTTTTATTCTGGTTTTATAATTGGTACACTTTTTTGCGGATTGGCCGATTCATACCCTACTCTTTTAGCTGCACGTATTTTTACGGGCTTATTTGGCGGTGTAATTGGTTCTATATCAATGGCTATTATTACCGATTTATTTAGTTTGCAACAACGTGGACGAGTAATGGGATTTGTGCAAATGGGATTTGGTGCTAGCCAGGTTTTAGGAATTCCGATTGGTTTGTATATTGCTAATCTATGGTATTGGGAAGCTCCGTTTTTTATGATTGTGGCTCTTTCTATTATTATTGCTTTATTAATTGGCTTTTATTTAAAACCAGTAACAGCACATTTGGCACTTCAGAGAGATTATAAACCGCTAACTCATTTATGGAAAACATTAAACAATAAAAACTACCGCGTTGGTTTTATGGCTACAGCATTTTTATCTGTTGGAGGATTTATGATGATGCCTTTCGGAACTATTTTTGCTGTGAATAATTTAGGTGTATTACCAGAGCAATTACCTTTATTATTTATGGTTTCGGGTATTAGCTCTTTACTATTAATGCCTTTTATTGGAAAGTTAAGTGACGCTGTAAGCAAATATCTTTTATTTACATCAGCTTCTATTTGGTTGATGATTGTTTGTTTGGTTTATACCAATTTGGCAAATATTCCATTTTGGTTAGTAATTGTTACCAATATTTTGATGATGATTGGTATTATGAGTAGAATGGTTCCATCATCTGCATTAGTAAGTGCAGTGCCAGAGAGTGAAGACAGAGGGGCTTTTATGAGTATAAATTCTTCTATTCAGCAAATTTCTGGTGGAATTGCGGCAGCTATTGCTGGTGCTATTGTGTATCAGGAAACTAAAAATAGTCCGTTGATTAATTATGATATTGTAGGTTATTTGGTTGTTTTGGTATCGTGTATTAGTATATTTTTGATGCTGAAAGTTGATAAATTAATCAAACGAAAATAATTTATAGGAATAAAAAAATCCAGAGAGAATATTTCTTTCTGGATTTTTTTTATAACTTCATTTTTGTAGATTACTTGCTTTTTTCGAAAATCATTATTACAACGCTATCGTGAATAAGTAACAATTTATCTCCTTCAATTTTATAATCAGTTACCATACTTAAACCTTTCATAAAACTTCTGTCGTCAACACCTTCACAAAACATCATTGTAGTAGCCATTCTTTCTGCACCAATTTTTAAAGATTTGTTTTCTCTAACCTCTAGTGGTCCGTTATAGCTATTACATCCATTGTTTCCGTATACTTTTTGTTGTGGTATATCAAAATTGATAGATGGCATTTTATTAGGATATAAATCTGTAACTTTTTTACCTTCTGTACCTGGCACCACAATACTTTCTAAAGTCCATCCTCCTTCTAATTTATCGTAATTCATTTCTTTTACGTTAGATTCTTTTGTTGTACTTTTTGTTGTTTTACAGCTAAAAGACAATATTCCCATTGCCGCAATAGCTATTAAAATTTTACTTTTCATATGTTTACTTTAAGTCAAAAGTACAGTAAAAAAAGTGTTGCTTATTATAATTTTTTCTTAATTATAAAAAGTAACTAGCTATTAGAAGTTTTTATCACCAACTGCTTGATTAATTTCTTCTTTAATTTTGCTAATTCTATCTGCTAAATCTTGACTAATATTAGCACTTTTATCCTTTACAGATTTAAACTTAACTCCGATAGTTATGTTGAAGAAACCAAACATAATAAGCGAAAAAGCTGTCCAATAAACAACTGTAAATGCACCAAATTCTACATTAGAAATCATAAAAATTGAAAATACAATACCTAAAGCACACAAGAACATTAATGAACCTGCTCCATTTTTTACACCATATTGTTTTAAATCCATTGCAATGCTCATTCCTCTTATTGATTTAAACATTAAAACAATTCCTACATAAATAGGTAATATTTCTAAAGTTACTGTAGGATTTGAAATTAAAAGTAAACCTAATAAAAAATCTACAACACCAGAGAAAAATATCCATCCCCAGTTGTGCATTCCTTGTTTATTTGTAACAGCAAATGACATTTCTGCAATTCCTGAAAAGATAAACAACCAACTAAAAATAATTGCTAATGATAAATAAGCAGCAATTGGAGTAAGCATTACATATAATCCTAAAATAACAAATAGGATACCAACAACAACAGGAATGTACCAATGATTAATACGGCTTTGAATCTTTTCTAACAAAGTACTTTTCATAATTAATTATTTAAAATTTTAAATAAACTTAATTATTTTTTTTTAAATCAAAAAACAAAACGCAATATTTAAAGTTAAAAATCTTTTTATAAATAATTGCACTGATATAATAATCTCAAGATCAACATAAAAAAAACAGATATAATTTATATATCTGTTTTTAGAATTTTAATCAAAACTTTTTTACTTGCTTATAATCAAATAAAACTTCAGACAGGTGCTTCATAGCAAACCCAACAACGGCAATATCATCTGTCCATCCAAAAAATGGAATTAAATCTGGAATAGCATCTATAGGAGACACAACATATAATATAGCAGCGCTAATTATGCTCAAATTTTTTAGACTGATATTGTAACTGCCATTTCTAACATCTTTAAAAATAGTTAATAACATTCTGAATTCGATTGTTTTATCTCTTAAATTAGAAGCTTTTTTTTCTGCTTGCTTAAAGTCTTTTTGGCTAATACTTTTTCCGTTGTAATACAAAAAAAGTTCGTCTGCATTTAGTTTTTCATCATAATTCATCATAATTTTAATAATTTCTAGTAGGTGAAGTTTGGTGAGTTATTTCTTTATATTTATATGTATAACATCTATATTTTCAACAGCACGTGTAATGCCAACATACCACTCATGGCTACTTATTTTATTGGGTTTGCCTACAATTAAAATAACGTGTTTTCGCTCAAGTCCTTTAAATTTTATTGGTGTAGTATATTTAGGTAACGTATTATCGGAAACAATTTGAGTTGAAAAATCATATATTCCTTCTTGTTTGAAAATCTTTTCAACAAATTCTTGTTGTTTTAACAGCTTAGCTTGAACCAAAAAAATTGTATCATTGTTGTTGAAAGAAAAGGCGGAATTTGTGCAATCTGTTTCATAATTGCTTATCAATTTCTGAAAGTCTTTTTCGGTAGTAATTTCATGAAAACGAATATGTGCTTTATTTTTATAATACAACATATTCATAATATCTTTAGGCTGATAATCAGCATCAAGTGCAAGTTCTATTATCTCTTTATTAGCACTATTACGTTTATTTGTTTTTAATTTATAATGAACAAAACTAGATCGTATAAGTTGTGCAAATTCTTTATTCTCTCTCAATCTATTATTGAAGCTTTGTTTAAAATCATAAAGTACAACTGATTTTCCTTGCAAAAGTCCGTTGCCAGTAACACACATTTTATCTAAAAAAGTATCTAGATTTTTATCAAACAACTCTTCAGCTTCATCAACAATAATATAGTCGAAACGCTCGCCATTATTTGCTAAATAATTTTCTATTGCAATTTTGGTTTTTATAGCAAATTCATCGTATGATAAATTTTTAATTTTTTGAGGCGATAAATCTTTATTATTCTCAATTACAAACTCGTTATAATTAATAACTTTAATATTTATTTCTCTTTCGTTAAATTTATTTTGAGCAGCTGTTTGAAGAAACAAGCTAGAACACACAAATAAGCCTTTTAAATCTCTATTCTGATCTGCATAAGTATAAGCTAAAGTAGTTTTTCCTGTGCCTGCTTTGCCTTTAATCATAATTCTCGGATTGCAAGATAACGCTTGTAAAACCGCTGTATTATTTACACCCAACCATTCGGCAGTGTTTGGAGTTTCAAACAAATCTTCTTCTTGCCTATTGATATTCATTTTTTTCGCTATTGTTTCCAACAAATCTTCAGATAAGGTTTGAAACTTAAATTGATGAAAAAACGAATACTTTTCTTTTTGTTTTTCTAATACCGAAATCAAAAATGTTTCGATATTTTGTTTCTGATTTTCTTTTGTTTGTTTACTGTAAATTAAAGCTTTATCTACAAAAGATGTATTATTATTGATTATTGTTGAAGGTAATGCTATTGCTTCGGTAAGAAGTACTTGATTGAATTGTTTTAAAAATTGTTTTCGAACTAAGTATTTATACTGTTTTGCTTGTGATAACGGATTTGAAATTTTTTGCAAATTATTACCTTCTCTTATAAAAAAATCTTGTTTTGTAACTTCTATTTCCCCGGTATTTACCTTCAATACAACTATTCCTCGTTGATTTAAAATAATAAAATAGCTGTCAGATTCAGTGTTTTTATCAATATTATTTTGTGGCTCAACTAAACTATGATGATTGTACCAAACATACCAATTTTCTGTACTTTGAGTAAGCCAAATTAAAAGCTCTCTATAAATTATCCATTCATTTTTATTACCGCTTTCTAGAATAGAATAAAGTTTTTTTTCAACAAAAGAAATCGGATAATCTGGATAAAATTGTACTGCCATAACTCAATAAAAATTAAAAAAGTGTTTTTCCATATCTATTAATTAATAATTGTTTTTTTGATATGAAAGCATGCTAAAGAAAGATTGTTCTTCAGGTACTAAAGTAATTTTTATGGTGGAATTTACTTGATGTGAATACGTGAACTTATAGTTTTATTTAGTTAGCACCTAAAAAAGATAAATTTTAGCTTCATTGACATTTTTTAGCACTAAATAGCTGATATTAAAAAAGTTCGAATAAATTCGAACTTTTTATAAATTGACATCGGTTGTCTGAAAAACTAATTTTGACCACAATTGATAACTTAGATTTTCGATTAAATTGATGCTTGAATTTTCGGCACAATTTATCATTATTACAATTGCTTCATTTCTTTCTGGGCTAAAACTTATGAAGTTTGCGTATGAAATATCTACACCTCTATGAAAATAAATTGATTCTTTTGTTGCAAAAAAGTTAATTCGCCATCCCAAGCTCAGCCAATCATCAGGAGTGACCATTGCTGTTGGTTTTTCCATTAATTTTAATTCTGGATAATTTGGTTCAAAATAATACTGTAAATATTTTGCTATATCTGAAACAGTTGAAATTCCTTGAGTTGATGGCAAGAAAAAATCATTATAACTTGGATCTGACATTAAATCTTTTGCCAGCTTTGATACAGGTTCAACCATTTTCATTTTCTTGGTTTTGGTTAAACTTGTATTATGTAGCTGATAACGATCAATTATTCCTATTTGATACAATTCTGTAAAAGGTTTTTTATTTACCCTTACTAAAGCATCGCCTAAAACACTTGTTCCAAAAACCGAAAAATTACTTTGTTTTGTAATTGTATCTAAAACAATTTCATTTTCTAGATAACTAGCTATTAAAGGATTTCCATAAACAGTATTTTTGTTTTTTTTCTTACTATTTCTAACATAATTACTGTTGATAATATGATCGGTTGGAAAAAAAGGTAATTCGTTTTTTCCATTAGCCAAGCTAGAAAATGATATTTTTAAACCATCTTTAAAACGCGCTGGATAAAAACGATTAATATCTTCCCAAAGCGTTATTTTTTTTTCTACAATGGCTTGTGCTAATAAGGTATTCGTAAAAATAGAACTAAATGTACCTACTCCAAAAAAGCTATTTTTATTACTGATAGAATTAATTTTACCATTCTTATTCTCTATTCCATAATAAGTTACCTTTCCTTCTTGTATAATAGCAACAGCAAGCTGTTCGTTTAATTTTAAATCAAGGCTTGCATTACTTATAATGTTTTCAATAGTTAATTTTGATATTTTTTCTTTGTATTCTTCTTGATTAACGTAATCTAAGATTCGAAATCCAAGTACATTCGATTCTTTATCAAAAGCAAAATTAACCAAAGCCGTTTCTTTTTCAAATTGCGTTTTAAATAAACTTGAATCATCATCATTGAAGCCATAAAATTCGATATTTACGATAGCTCCTAAATTTTGTTTCATTTCTTTTAAAAAAGTTTCAAAAGTATTTAATGAAATTTTACTTTGAAGAGAAGTTGAAAAATGATGATAAAAATCGTCATAGTTACCACTATTGTAGTCATCTACAAATACATTTACCAACTTATTTAACTTTGATTGTTCTTGAGAATATACAGTAAACGTAAATAAAAACAAGCAAAAAAGATAGGCAAAACGTTTTAGCATAAAGGTATAATTAGAAGGATAAAGGTACAAATTTAAAGCTATATGTATTAAATAAAAAGACTTGCTAGGGAAGCAAGTCTTTTTATTTGAAATTTAGTTATTTCTTTTCTAAAGAAACTAATTCAATTTGGGCTAATTCTTTATGATCGATAACTTCTACCACTAAAGAACTATTTGTTAATTCTACAATTTTAAAACGATATTTTTCTTTATCGTTATTGCTATGCAATGTAATAATCTCCCCATTTAAATTCCAATTTCCAGAATCAGAACTTAATGAATAATGATCTAATGCACTAAAATTGTCATTATCCAAATCTATATGGACATTTGCAACTTGATATTTGAATTTTAATGCAGAATTTACATTCTCATTAAAATAAAAATGAGCTACAACCCATTTTTTCTTTAAAGTAACTTTATCTGCTACTCTTTCTGTTTTAGTAACTTCGTTTCTACTTTCACTGTCATTACTACAGCTTACTACATTTAGTGCACCTAACCCTATTAATAAGGTAAAAAAAGTGCGTTTAAAACAGTTTTTCATAACATGGTATATTAAGGGGTTCAATAATTGTTATTCAATCTATTTATTATACACTATTTCATTGTGAAATACATCTACAATTTAACAATTAGTTACAACAATTACTACTCTTTTTTACCAAAAACAGCTATTAAAACGCATTTTTTTCAACTACTTAAAAAATCAATAATAAATTTTAATCAAAAAAAATCATAAAAAAACAATATTAATAAACTTTTTTTTACTTTTTTTATTAAAAATTAAAAAAATTTAGAACCTATAACAAAAAAAATAACATTTATAAATTTTAACAAAAAAAGCATTTATAAATATTTATTATTAAAAACTATAAAAATATTAATTTAATATATTTTATTAACTTTTTTTATGATTTTTAAATACATAAAAAACCAAAAACACCATACATAAGTCAATTATCTGATAATCAATGTGTTAAAAATAAAGAAGAAAATAAAAAAGTCAATATTCATCTATTTTGACTATAAAAACTATTCAATATTCAAATGAAAAAAAATTATGTTAATAAAATAAAAATAAGGGAAAGAGATTTAAGGTAAAAAAAACGTCGGCAGATCGACTAAAGCAACTCTAAAAAATTTGATATAAACAAAAAAGGAAAGCTTGTCGGCTTTCCTTTTTTTTCTTTTTAACTACACTTTTATCTTCAAACACTATATTTGAAAACCAACACATACTATATATACAACACTTATATATTTCTTTATAAAATGATTGGACTTCTTTACACTTACACTTTTTCCAATCATCTTAATCAATAGAATCGTATGTTTAATAACAAAACTTATTAATTGTTCTAATGACTTAAAACTATCTTAACACAACACAACTTTTAAGATTAATTCTTTACATTTGAACAAGACAAAATTCGATAATAATTTAAATACCACACAGGACATTTGTCCGTCTAATGATAAAAGTATGTTAAGAATTAATCTTGATTTTTTATCCTATATAGAATCTATCGCTCATAAGCCAATAATTGCAGATAAAATACAATTAATTTCTTATGCTCCTAAAGATATTTTATTAAATCAGGGTGAGCAAGTAACGAAAATTATCGTTATTAAGGAAGGAATTACCAAATGTTTTATTACTGAAGAAAACGGTAAAGAATATATTCCAGAGTTTCTAAGCAGAGGAGAAATTATGGGAGAAATAGAATACTTAGGTAAAATGCTTTGTTTATGCTCTGTAGAAGCTATTACCCAAGTAGATGCTTATGTTATTCCTTTATCTGTTTTTGAACACTTGCTGAAAACAGACATTACATTTAATAATACCTTACTGGCTGTAGAAGCCCTAAGAGTATACCATACAAGTGAAAGAGCCTCATTTCAGCAACTTTACACTGTAGAACATGCTTTGGAAAAATTATTAGTTTTACAAGAAAAAAATAAAGTGAAAATTACCAAAGAAGATATGGCTTCTTATCTTGGTATTACCACAAGAACATTAAATAGAGCCTTGAAAAAAATTGAGGAAGACGAATAAAAAAGAGTACACTAAAAGGTGTACTCTTTTTTTGTTTTTATTAAAGATTATTTCATAAATGAACTTACATCTACTTTTAATCCTTTTGCAATTCGAATTCCTAAATCTGCATCAGCTCTAAACCAATGGCATAATTGACGTATAATAATTTCATTGCGTTTTGGTCCATCAATTCCAGACATTGCTCCTACAATATTATGTACTGTATTTGTTTTTGCTTCGTCTGTCATAATACGATATAAATTACCTGGCTGAGAAAAATGATCGTCTTCTCCTTGCCCATTTCTATCGTAATAATCTGCTAAGGTATCTTCTAATTGCAAAGCAGGATCTTTATAACTTTGATCGGCTACAATTGTGTCAAAACTATTTGGATAATAATTTGGCTCACCTCCTCCGTTACCGTCAACTCTCATATATCCATCTCTTTGGTAATTATTGGTAGCAAATGGACATCTATTCACTGGAATTTGCTCATAATTAGCACCTAAACGATAACGCTGTGCATCTGGATATGCTAAAATACGACCTTGTAACATTTTATCGGGAGAAAATCCTATTCCATCCACAATATGTGCTGGTGCAAATGCTGCTTGCTCTACATCTTGGAAATAATTGTCTGGATTTTTATTTAATTCTAATACTCCCACTTCAATCAACGGATAATCACCATGTGGCCATACTTTGGTAACATCAAATGGATTTACCACTGCATTGCGGCTTTCTTCCTCAGTCATTACCTGAATTTTTACATCCCATTTTGGAAAATCTCCTTTTTCAATGTGCTCATACAAATCTCTTTGTGCATACTCCATGTCTTTTGCACGCATTTCGTCTGCTTCTGATCCAGTTAGATTTTTAATACCTTGCGCTGTTTTAAAGTGAAATTTTACATAAATACGCTCATTGTTTGCATTAATCATTGAGAATGTATGGCTTCCGTATCCATTCATATGTCTATAACCAAAAGGTGTTCCTCGATCTGACATTAGAATTAAAACTTGGTGTAAACTTTCTGGATTTAACGACCAAAAATCCCACATCATCGTAGCCGATTTCATATTTGTACGTGGATGACGTTTTTGTGTATGAATAAAATCAGGAAACTTCTTAGCATCTTTGATAAAGAATACTGGCGTGTTGTTTCCAACCAAATCCCAGTTTCCGTCTTCTGTATAAAATTTTAGTGCAAAACCTCTCGGATCTCTTTCTGAATCTGCCGAACCTTTCTCGCCACCTACAGTTGAAAAGCGCAAAAATACTTTTGTTTGCTTTCCTACTTCATTAAACATTTTTGCTTTAGTATACTTTGTAATATCATTAGTTACAGTAAATGTTCCGTATGCTCCTGATCCTTTCGCATGAACTATTCGCTCTGGAATACGTTCTCTATTAAAGTGCGCTAACTTTTCATGTAAAATATAATCTTGTAATAATACTGGACCTCTTTTACCAGCTGTCATTGAATCTTCGTGCTCTACATAAGGTCTTCCTGATGCTGTTGTCAATTTTTTATTTTCCATAATTTTTACTATTTATTTGTTATTTACATTTCAAATTTATCAAATTAGTTAAATTATTCTCTCTTTTAAAGATATGTAAAATTAATTTCATTATAGGCAAAATCAATTCTAAATAAGTCTTTTACAACTTCTTTTTTATTATTAGACAATGAACTAATTTGAAATACAAAAGTTAATTATTCAAATTAGTTTAAAAATGACAAAAATCATTATCCTTTTTATTTTTCATATCTGATAAGCCGATTTATTCAATCCAGTCTTTTATAAATTAGATTATTTATTCTGCGTGTTCTTTGCTGTAAGGTATTTCATCTTATTTTTAAAGCACAAAAAAAGTCACCTTCTATACAGAAAGTGACTTTTTTAAATATTATAAAAGCAATGTGCTTATTTATTGTTTGGGTAAATTTTTAAAATTTTAGAGCATCTTTCTCTAGTTTCTTCTACTAATTCTGGATGTTCGTTTAATTTTAATCCAAATGAAGGAATCATTTCTTTCATTTTTGATTGCCATTTATCTGATTGATATTCATTTGGAAAACAGTTAGACAACAATTTCAACATAATTTGAGTTGCTGTAGAAGCTCCTGGAGAAGCTCCTAATAAAGCTGCAATTGATCCATCGGCAGAATTTACTACTTCTGTTCCAAATTGCAGAATTCCTTTTCCGTCTTTTCCTTTTTTAATCACTTGCACACGTTGTCCGGCATGCTCCAATTTCCAATCTTCTTCTTTAGCATTTGGAAAATATTCTTTTAAAGCTTCGTATCTTGCATTATCTGACTGTAATACTTGTCCTATAAGATACTTTGTTAAATCCATATTTCTAATACCTGCACCAAGCATTGGACGAATATTGTTAAATTCTAATGATTTAAACAAATCCATAAATGAACCTTGCTTTAAGAATTTGGTTGAAAATCCTGCATATGGTCCAAATAATAATGAATGTTTACCATCAATAAAGCGAGTATCTAAGTGAGGTACAGACATTGGTGGTGCACCAACAGATGCTTTACCATATACTTTTGCCATGTGTTTATTTACTATTGCTGGATCGTTACAAACTAACCACTCTCCACCTACAGGAAAACCTCCAAAACCTTTACTTTCAGGAATATCAGCTTTTTGAAGTAATAGAATTGCTCCTCCTCCTGCACCAACAAATACAAACTTAGCTTTTATTTTTTTGATTTGTCCAGATATTTCATCTTTTGCTTTAACAACCCATCTATCTCCTTTGCGTTTGATGTTGTTTACTTCTGTATTGAAAAATAATGAAATACCGTCTTGTTTTACTAAATAATCAAGAATTTCTCTTGTTAACTCTCCAAAATTCACATCTGTTCCAATAGGCATATGCGTTGCAGCATAAACATCATCTAGATTTCTATTTTCCATCAATAATGGAGCCCATTCTTCAATTTTTTTGGGATCTTTTGAAAATTCCATACCTTGAAATAATGGATATTTTAAAAGCTCATTATATCTTTTCTCTAAAAAATTTACATTGTCTTTTCCCCATACAAAACTCATATGTGGTACAGAATTAATAAACTTATTAGGATTTTGTAATACATTTTTGTTTACCAAGTATGACCAAAATTGCCTTGAAATTTCAAATTGCTCTACAATATTAATAGCTTTAGATGCATCGATAGTTCCGTCCGGTCTTTCTGGTGTGTAGTTTAACTCACAAAAAGCCGAGTGTCCTGTACCTGCATTATTCATTGCATCAGAACTTTCTGCAGCTGCATGATCTAAGCGCTCTACAATTTCAATTTTTAAATTTGGCTCTAGTTCTTTTAATAGAATACCAAGAGTAGCACTCATTATACCTGCACCTACTAAAACAACATCTACTTCAGATTTTTGTATACTTGACATTATATATTATTTATTTTATTACAAATTTAGTTTTTATCTAAGTGAAAATAATTTTTTTATTTCTTAAAATTTTATTGAAAATTACCGAAACTATTGCTGTTCATATAATCTTGCAGAATAATAGTAGCTGCTATTTCATCGATTAAGGCTTTGTTTTGTCTTTGCTTTTTCTTCAATCCGCTATCAATCATTGTTTGAAAAGCAATTTTAGAAGTAAATCGCTCATCAATTCGAACAACAGGCATTGTTGGAAAGGTTTTAGAAAACTTCTCTATAAATTCATTTAACAAAGGCACTATTTCAGAAGGTTCATTATTCAACCTTTTAGGCTCGCCAATAATTACCTTTTCTACATGTTCAGTAGAAAAATAGTGTTTTAAAAAATCTAAAAGCGTATCTGTTTCAACAGTTGTTAGTCCAGATGCTATAATTTGCATTTGATCTGTAACTGCAATTCCTGTACGTTTTTTTCCGAAGTCAATTGATAGTAAACGTCCCATTCTTAGTAAATAAATGTCCCGTATTGTGATTGAATAGTTAATTTTTTATTTTCAGATTTTTCTACACGACCAACAATTTGTGCTCTTACATTATAACTATTTGCAATAGCAATAATATCTTCAGCAATGGCTGGATTAACGTATAATTCCATTCTGTGTCCTGAATTAAACACTTGATACATTTCTCGCCAATCTGTTTTTGATTGTTCTTGAATTAATTTGAATAATGGCGGTACATCAAACAAATTGTCTTTTATAATGTGTAAATTATCTATAAAATGTAAAATCTTTGTTTGTGCTCCTCCACTACAATGAACCATTCCGTGAACATTGTCTGATTTGTATTTGTCTAAAATAGATTTAATAATTGGTGCATAAGTTCTTGTTGGAGACAATACTAATTTTCCTGCATCAATTGGTGAGCCTTCAACAGCATCTGTCAATTGCACTTTACCAGAATAAACCAATTCTTCTGGCACTGATGAGTCATAGCTTTCTGGGTATTTTGCTGCAAGTGAATGATCAAATACATCATGACGTGCAGAAGTTAATCCGTTACTTCCCATTCCTCCGTTGTATTGTTTTTCGTAAGTTGCTTGTCCGAATGACTCTAAACCAACAATTACATCGCCTGGCTGAATGTTTGCGTTGTCAATAACATCGCTTCTTTTCATTCTTGCAGTAACTGTAGAATCTACTATAATTGTACGTACCAAATCTCCTACATCTGCAGTTTCGCCTCCTGTAGAATGAATTGTTACACCAAATGCTTTTAATTCTTCTATTAATTCTTCAGTTCCGTTAATAATAGCCGAAATGACTTCGCCCGGAACCAAATTTTTATTTCTTCCTATTGTACTTGACAACAAAATATTATCTGTTGCACCAACGCATAACAAATCATCAATATTCATTATTAACGCATCTTGTGCAATTCCTTTCCAAACAGACAAATCGCCTGTTTCTTTCCAATACATATATGCTAATGATGATTTTGTACCAGCGCCATCGGCATGCATAATTAGACAATAATCTTCATCGCCCGTTAAATGATCTGGAACAATTTTGCAAAATGCTTTAGGAAACAATCCTTTGTCGATGTTCTTTATTGCATTATGAACATCTTCTTTTTCAGCAGAAACCCCTCTTTGGGCGTATCTATTACTTGGATTCATAAATAGTGTGTTGTTTGTGCAAAGCTACTATTTATGTAGCTGTAAAGCAATGATATTTATTTTTAATTTTTAGATTATATTAAATATTATTTCGTTTTCTATCTACTAAAAATATATGGATTTAGGTTGAATTCCTATTATATTATTAGTTCCATTATTTTTTAAATCTAATATTATCAATAATTAAATTTATTTTTTTATGATTATTAAATTGATAAAAACAAAAAAGGCAAGAATTACTTCTTGCCTTTTTTATTTTATAGAATAATAATTATGCTTTTGCTTCTTCAGCTTCAAATAATTCTTCTTCTTGTGCTTCTTTATGTAAACGTTCAATTTCTTCTTTATCTTTTCTTGGCATTGTATCTACTAATACAGGTGTTGCTAAGAATAAAGATGAATATGTACCTACAATAATACCAATTAACATAGCGAAGATAAATCCGCGGATTGAATCTCCACCAAAGATAAACATGATTAATAATACAAAAATCAATGTTAATGATGTATTTATTGTACGAGATAATGTAGTATTTACAGAATCATTTACAATTTTATTAAAATCACCTTTTGTTTTACCAGCAATGTACTCACGCACACGGTCAAATACAATTACAGTATCATTCATCGAATACCCAATTACTGTTAAAATAGCAGCAATAAAGTGTTGATCGATTTCCATGTGCCAAGGCATAAATTTGTATGTTAACGAGTAAACTCCCAATACAAATATTACATCGTGTGCTACCGATACGATAGCTCCTAATGAATATTGCCATTTACGGAAAGAGATTACTAAGTATACGAAAATAGCAGCCATAGAACCTAACACAGCCCAATAAGCATTTTGTTTTACGTCTTTTGCAACGCTTGGTCCTATTTTAGATGCTTGAATAACTCCATATACTTTTCCGTCAGCTGAGTTTACAAACTCTTCATAAGTAATATCTTTTGTATAATAAGGTTTTAATCCTTTATATAGCATTTCGTTTACTTCTTGGTCTACAGTAGCACCTTCTTCTTCAACTTTATATTTAGTTGTAATTTTCAATTGCTCTTTGTTTCCAAAAACTTTTGCTTCAACATTAACACCAAATACATTTCCTAAAGCCTCGCTTATTTCATTAGCTTGTACTTCTTTGTCAAACTTAACTTGGAAAGTTCTTCCTCCAACAAAATCAGTTCCTTCATCAAATCCATTAATAAAGAATGATGCAAAAGAAACAATTACAATAACAGCAGACAAACCATAAGTTGCTTTCTTCATTTTTAAGAAATCAAAATTGAAGTTTGTAAACCAGTTTTTAGTAATGTTTGTACAGAAAGCTAAAGTTCTTCCTGCTTTTACATCTCTATCCATGAAAATTCTTGCGATAAAGATTGATGTAAATAAAGATGTTGCAATACCAATTAATAATGTAGTTGCGAAACCTTTAATTGGTCCTGATCCGAAAGCAAATAAAATAACACCTGTAAGAATATGTGTTACGTTTGCATCAACAATAGGACGCATAGCACCTTTCCAGCTATACGATTCTTTAATTGTATCTGCCAAACTCATTCCTTTACGCAAACACTCTTTTGCACGTTCGGAGATAATAATGTTAGCATCTACCGCAGTACCCATTGTTAATACGATACCTGCAATACCTGGCAATGTTAATACAGCACCTAAACTTGCTAAAATTCCAAACATGAATAATAAGTTAGCCAACAACGCAATGTTTGCATACCAACCTGCTCTTCCGTAATAGAATGCCATCCATCCCCAAACAACGATTAACCCAGCAATAGCAGATAACATACCTGCATCGATAGCTTGTTGTCCTAATGATGGCCCTACGATTTCAGATTGAACAATATCAGCACCTGCTGGTAATTTACCTGCACGTAAAATATTAGCTAAATCTTTTGCATCAGCTAAAGTAAAATCTCCAGAAATTGAAGATCTACCTCCAGAAATTGGTCCGCTTGTAACACCTGGCGCAGAGTAAACAACGTTATCTAATACGATAGCAATGTTTGAACGCTCAGCATAAGCTTTACCTGTAAGTTCTTCCCAAATTTTAGCTCCCTTAGGACTCATTTGCATTCCAACAACAGGACGTCCCATATTGTCAAACTCATCTTGAGCACCAGTAACAACACTTCCACTTAATGGTGGAACTCCATCTCTATTTGTTTTTAAAGCATAAAGTTCTACTAAATCTTGTTGTTTTTTACTTGGTTTACCCCATGCAAAACGAGCATATTTTTGATCTGCTGGCAATAAATTTCTTACGTCTTGACGTTTTAATAACTCATTTACCTTTACAGTATCTTTTACTTGAAAATAACCAAGAACTGGACTTCCTGGCTGGCCACCCATTACAAATAAATTGAATAATGGTCCATTATCTTGAGTTTTTGCGTCTTTTTCAGTCGCTTCTTCAGTAATTCCTCCTAATAATGCATCAACATCTGTTTTATCAGTTGTTGTAACTTCTTCTGAAATGATTTCTTCAGCTACAGCAGCTTTTTCAGTTGTTTTTAAGTACTCATTAGCAGCAGCTAAATAGTTTCCAATTTCTTCGTACTTGTAAGTTTCCCAAAATTCTAACTGTGCTGTACTTTGTAAAAGATTTTTGATACGATCTACATCTTTTGCACCTGGTAATTCAACAAGAATACGACCACTATCTCCTAGCATTTGGATATTAGGCTGTGCTACACCAAATTTGTCAATACGCTCTCTGAATACACGGTATGCACTCTCTACAGATTCTTTTACTTTAACTGCTAAAATAGTCTTTACTTGACTATCAGACATTCCTACTGTAATCTCACTTAAATTTCTGTTTGCAAAAATATCTGGAGAAGCTAATTTTACAGTTCCTTTTGATTCTTTTTCAAAAGCTGTATAAAAAGCATCAAGGTAGCTTTGATTACCTTGTCTCATTCCTTCTGCCTCAGACAATGCTTTGTTAAAAACAGGATTTTTTGAGTTGTTAGATAAACCTTTCAAGATGTCTTTAATAGAAATCTGCAACGTAACGTTGATTCCTCCTTCTAAATCCAATCCTTTATTGATTTGTTTAGCTCTTACCTCATTAAATGTCTGTCCTAAAAAAACAGTCTGGTTACCAATAGAGTCTAAGTATTGTAACTCTTTTACAGAATCACCATTAGCAAAAGCTTTTGCTTTATCTTCATAGTGACTGGTAACAAAGGTGAAAGAAAGCTGGTAAATACTTACCAGAGCAAATATAATTGCAAAAAATTTAACAAGTCCCTTGTTTTGCATTATTACTTAAAATTAATTATTTATTTTTTTTAAAACGAGCAAATATAAAGTATGACAATAGAATTACCAATTGTTTTGTCAAGTTTATCAGAAAAAACTAATCTCTATATCTGTTTTTTTGCTGTTTGCGTTATATAATTTTTATGAAATAAAACTATTTAACTCTTTATTTACTTCTTTAATTGCTTCGGCACTTTTGCTAAACAATTCTTTTTCGGATTTACTTAATGATATATCTACAATTTGTTCTACTCCATTTTTGCCAATAATACAAGGAACACCAATAAAGATATCTTGTTCGTTATATTCTCCTTCTAATAAAACAGAACACGGAATCATTTTATGTCTATCATGCAAAATACTGTCTACTAAATTTGCTACGGCAGCTCCAGGAGCATACCATGCAGATGTACCTAATAGTTTTGTAAGTGTAGCTCCTCCAACCATTGTTTGTTGCACTACTTCATTTTGATCTTCTTCTGACAAGAATTGAGAAACAGGAATTCCTTTATAAGTAGCTAAACGAATTAACGGTATCATTGTAGTATCTCCATGACCTCCAATAACCATTCCTTCAATATCAGCAACTGGTTTTTGTAACTTTTGACTTAAAAAATATTTAAAACGCGCAGAATCTAACGCTCCGCCCATACCAATAATTCTATTTTTTGGTAAACCTGCAATTTTATATGCTGCCAGTGCCATTGTATCCATAGGATTAGTTACAATTACAAAAATAGCATTTGGAGAAACTGTTAAAGCACTTTCCATAACAGATTTTACTATATTGGTATTTGTACCGATAAGCTCCTCTCTTGTCATTCCTGGTTTACGAGGAATTCCTGAAGTAATAACAACAACATCACTATTAACAGTTTTTGAGTACTGTTTAGTAACTCCTTTTACAACTGTGTCAAAACCTGAGGTTGATGAGCATTGCATTATATCCATTGCTTTGCCTTCTGCTAAACCTTCAGTAATATCAACAAGCACTACTTCGCTTGCTATTTGTCTAAATGCGATGATTTCAGCACACGTAGCCCCTACGTTGCCTGCTCCAATAACAGATACCTTCATAATAATGGTTTTAAATATTAGTTTTAAAAAAAAAGGTCAAACCATAACATGCTTGACCTTTATATATTTCAATGTATAATTAAGCATCGATTTTCGCGTATGTTGCGTTTTTCTCGATAAATTCTCTACGTGGTGGAACTTCATCTCCCATTAACATAGAAAATACCAAATCTGCTTCTTTTAAATTATCAATTGTTACTTGACGTAAAATACGGTGCTCTGGGTTCATTGTTGTTTCCCATAATTGCTCAGCATTCATTTCTCCAAGACCTTTATAACGCTGTACGCTAGATCCACTTCCCATCTCTTCTAATAAAGCAATACGTTCATCATCTGACCAAGCATAGATTTTTTTCTGTCCTTTTTTCACCATGTATAATGGCGGAGTAGCAATATAAACGTGTCCATTTTCAATTAATCCACGCATATAACGGAAAAAGAATGTTAAGATAAGTGTAGCAATGTGACTACCATCTACATCGGCATCACACATAATTACTACTTTATGGTAACGCAATTTTTCTAAGTTTAATGCTTTACTATCTTCTTCTGTTCCGATTGTAACACCTAGAGCAGTGAAAATATTTTTAATTTCTTCGCTTTCAAAAACTTTATGTCCCATTGCTTTTTCAACGTTCAAGATTTTACCTCTCAACGGCAAAATTGCTTGAAAGTTTCTGTCTCTACCTTGTTTTGCAGTACCACCCGCAGAGTCACCCTCTACTAAGAATACCTCACATTTTGTAGGATCTTGCTCTGAACAATCGGATAATTTTCCTGGTAAACCGCCTCCTGTCATTACAGTTTTACGTTGTACCATTTCACGCGCTTTTTTAGCAGCGTGTCTTGCTTGTGCAGCTAAAATTACTTTTTGTACAATTATTTTAGCATCATTAGGATTTTCTTCTAAGTAATTTTCCAACATTTCAGCCACAACCTGACTTACTGGCGAAACCACTTCTCTATTACCTAATTTTGTTTTTGTTTGTCCTTCAAATTGTGGTTCCATTACCTTTACAGAGATAATAGCTGTTAATCCTTCACGGAAATCATCACCACTAATTTCGAATTTCAGTTTATCTAACAATCCAGAAGTATCTGCATATTTTTTCAACGTACGAGTTAATCCCATACGGAAACCTTGTAAATGCGTTCCTCCTTCGTGTGTGTTAATATTATTTACGTATGAATAAATATTTTCAGAATACGTATCATTGTAAACCAATGCAACTTCTACAGGCACATCTCCTTTATCAGATTCCATCCAGATAACATCGTTGATAATTGGCACACGATTTCCGTCTAAGAATTTAATAAACTCTCTTAATCCTTCTCTTGAAAAGAAAACTTCATGTCTGTATTCTCCTTTGTCATTTACTTCTCTTTCGTCTGTAAGAGTAATTGTAAGGCCCTTGTTTAGGAAAGATAATTCTCTTAAACGAGAAGCTAATGTTTCATAAGAATACTCTAAGGTTTGAGTAAAAATAGTTGCATCTGGTTTAAATGTAACTTTAGTTCCTCTTTTTGATGTTTCTCCAGTGTTTTTTACAGGATATAATGCTTTACCACGAGAATACTCTTGCTCGTAAATTTTACCATCTCTAAAAACAATTGCATGTAATAAATCAGATAATGCATTTACACATGATACACCTACCCCGTGTAAACCTCCAGAAACTTTATAAGAATCTTTATCAAACTTACCTCCAGCTCCAATTTTTGTCATTACAACTTCCAAAGCAGATACACCTTCTTTTTTATGCATATCTACCGGAATTCCTCTTCCGTTATCTTCTACAGAAACTGAGTTATCTTTATTGATTACAACGTTAATTGTATCACAATGTCCAGCTAAAGCTTCGTCAATAGAGTTATCTACCACCTCATATACCAAATGATGCAATCCACGCACTCCTACATCTCCAATATACATTGACGGACGCATTCTTACATGCTCCATTCCTTCTAATGCCTGAATACTATCAGCTGAGTAATTTCCCTTATTTATTTCTTGGCTCATAATTTTTTTGTAAAATAACTAACGTACAAATATAACATTTTAATACTAGCCAATCAACTAAATTGACTTATATATCAAGCTATTTGTTTAATTAGTTTTACTTTTTTTAATTACATTTTAACAATACTAAATATAAATATTCTGCTCAATATAGAAAAATAAAATGAGACATCTTTTCCTCTTTCTTATTTTATTTTTTTGTCACAATAGAGTAAACCATCGGAATTTTATTTTCCAAGTGTTTTATTCTAAACTTTTTTTGCTCAAACTCTACTGTGTGATTAAAACATGCATAGGGCGAATAATCATATTCTTGAAAATCTGTAATAGTTAATTTGTTTTTTAGTAATCCTGTAATCACTTCACTTATAGGATGATTCCAACAAACATAAGATTGCGTAATATCAGCGTCTTTGTCGGCATAGGTTCCGCTTTCGGTTTCTTGAATTGCCTCAGCATTAAAATAATTATAATTTATATTCTGAAAATCTGAATCATACATCCAAACAAAAGGATGAAACTCTACAAAAATCAACTTACCTTCTGGCTTTAAAAATTGAGAAATCACATTTGCCCATTTATCCATATCGGGCAACCATCCAATTACACCATAACTTGTATAAACAATATCAAATTTCTCATGTAAATGATTGGGTAAATCATACACATCCGAACAAATAAATTTTACAGAGGAGTTTGTTTGCTGTGCTAATTTAATAGCACTTTCAATGGCTTTATCAGATAAATCAACTCCAGTAACACACGCTCCTAATCTACTCAATGAAATTGTGTCTTGACCAAAGTGACATTGTAAATGCAATATTTTTTTTCCTGAAATATTACCAAGTAATTGAAGTTCAATTTCGTTTAATGAATTAACACCTTCCACAAAGCTCTTCACATCATAAAACTCCGATTTTAGATGTGCTTCTATTTTATTATTCCAAGATTTTCTATTTATGTCAACATAATTAATTTCTTCATTCATTATTTCTGCTATTAAATTGTTTTTATCCATCGTATAAGTATATTACATCTTCATAGATAGCTTAAACAAATATATCAATTCTAAAAAAAAACGCATAAAAAAACAGGTATAAACTACCGCTTATACCTGTTTTATTTAAAAAATTTTCAAAATTTCTACTCTATATAGCTAATTGTAAAATCACAATTATTAAACGAAAACTTATCATGTAACTTCCGTCCTAAAAGCGCCTTAGCAATTGGAGCATCCATAGAAACTCCCATAATTGAAGTTTCATTTATCGTTACTGCCGGCATTGCTGCCGATAAAAACACATTTACTGAGTTTAGTTTAACGATACTACCAAATTCAACAATTTCACTTTTTTTGTCTTCTTCCACTCTACTGATAATATCGCGAATTAAAATTGTTTCATTGATTTTTTTCGCAACGTTTTCTTGCTCTAAATGCATCATTGAAAGCGCTGTTTCATGTTTATCTCCTGCAGAACTTTTAGCATCGGTTTGAGCTCCTTGTGCTAAATCTTCGAAGATATCATGTAACGCTTCAATTTTATCATTTAAACGCAGAAGAAAAGTTGCCTTTAATTCTTGTTTTAATGTCATTTGATTATTTCTTAACTGGCCTTAAGATTAAATTTGTTGTTTCCACTTACAAAATTAAAATAATAATCAACTAATAAAATATAAACGTACTTATTCAAAGTACTTTAACATAAAAAATGTGTTTTTTAACACTCACTGTCTTCAAAATTCTCAAAAATCGAATTTATACATCGCTCCGCCCATTACTTGGATTCCTTGCGATTTAAAATTACCCCATTGTTGATAATCTTGATTAAAAAGATTATTTCCTTTTACAAAAACGGTCCAGTTTTTAGTTGGACGATATCCTATCATTAAATTAAAATCAACAATGCCATCTAGATCACGTACTTTCTCTACAAAATCTATTTTATTATCTGTTGTTGTCAAGGTGCTAAACATATCTTTTCGTTCGCCAATATATTGAAAATCTAAACGAGAAAACCATTGTGAATTAAAATCAATTAAAGCATCTGCTCCAATTTTTATTGCTGGCAAGCCCCAAGCCTCTTTTGCTTTATCTGTTGTGTAGCCATTGTATTCTCCTCTTAATCCTAGAGAAACTGAAGATAAAATATCAAAACGCAATTCTCCAAAAACATTTACTGTTTCTACCTCATCGTACAATGCAGAAAATGAGTTTCCATAACGATATGGAATATGTAATGCATTAGGTAAATATCCAGTAGATACAAACAAAGGCAAATCATTTTCTTTGCGGTAAGATGCCTTAATGTTGTATGAAATTGTGTGATCTAGTTTTCCTTTCATTCCCACATAAAAATCGTATGTTTTATCTGTTGGCAACACCTGGATATCTGGTGCTACAAACGGATTTACACGTACAAAATCTTGATAAGAATTTTGTTTTAAATTTCCGTCAATTCCTGCATATGCCACTGCAATATTTTGCACCAACGTATAAGAAGCTTTAACTTGAGGATAGAACTTAAAACTATTATTTGATTGATTTCCAATTTTACCGCTATTGTAAAACAATCCTACTCCAACTTGAATATTATAATCGTCACCTTTAAATACAACACTTGGCTCTGCTCCTACAATAAAATTATTATCTTTTTGATTCAATACTACAATTTCTGGATCTTGATGATTATTGAAGGCATAGTTAAATTGGTAATTATCAAAATTACTTCCTACATAATCCAATACAACATTTAGCTTACCCAACAATCCATCAGCAAACATCATTTCTGCTTTTGGTTTTATGCTAAATCTATTTTCCTTTCTATTAAAATCATCACTGAAATTACTGTAATATACATCTGCCGATTTAATAAAAGCGTCTTTAAATGTTACAGAACCATCTACATAAAATGATTTAAATTTTTGCAATGCATCAATAGAATCTGCAATTGTATTTGGTATTTCTACAAAATCTGTAGGTAAACCATACCAATTTACGGTTTGAAATGATCCTCCAATTTCTGTATTCCATCCAATATTTTTCTTCTGTCCAGAGTAATTTACGCCAAGATGTGTTTTAGAAAAACCATCTTTTAATTGAAGATCTTTAATTCCACCGTTTGACGAAAAATTAGTTAGAAATCCAGAAATGTAACTATCCTTATCAATAGCTGTACTTAGAAATAATTCTGCATTTATGTTAGAATAATTGCCAATACCTAACAAAGCATAATTATCAAATCGTTGTAAATTATTTTTTGTTTCTACTTTTGCAGCTTCTCCTTTTGCGGGTACAAATGTAGAAGCTACCGGAAAAGAAGATATTGTATATACTACTGGTTTTTTCTTTCCTGAAACTTCTTCGTCAAAATTTGGAACTTCTCTTACCTTAAAAGCATCAGAAACAGTTGCATCATAACGTCTTACTACGTCTACCACTTCTGTTCCTAAATTATTTCCTTTTTTATCTTGTGCAATCGTGGCACCCGAAACAAGCACACCCGAAACAAGAGCTAATATTTTTATCTGTTTTTTCATTACGTTCGAATTCAATTAAACCTTACTGCGCTACTGATGAATTGTGTTTTGCCTCTTTTGCCTTAATAGTGCTTAACTCTTGCTGAGCTTCTGCTACAACATCTGAGTATTCACCAAAGTTTTTAATTACACTATCTAAAATGTAAGTTGCCTGAAATGCGTCTTTTAGGCTATAAAAATTCTTTGCCATCAACACCAATCCTTTTGCACCATAATATTTATACGTTGCATAATCTTTTGCCAAACGTTGTACACTTTCGTTTGATGCTTCATACTTTCCTTCAGCATTTTTAAAATATGCATCATAATATAAAGCTTCTGCAGCTAACTCACCTTTTGCAATTTTTGCAACATCTTGATAAGCTAATTTAGCTTTATCAAATTGTTTGTTTCTAAATGCTGTACGAGCAATGATAATTTGTGCATCACTTTTTACTTTATCATCTATTTTACTCATTTTTAAAACTTGCTCGGCATAATTCAATGCGTTTGCATAATCTTCTTCCTGATAATAAAGCTTCATTAGGTTTGACTTAGCAAAAACTTTATTTTGTTCTTGCGTAGCTTCATTTTCTAATCGGCTCAACATAATCAAAGCTTGATCAGTATTTTTTTCTTTCAAATAAATCTCTGATAAACGTGATAAACTGATTTCAGTATATTCATTTTTACTTTGATTTACAACCGCCGTATAATATGTTTTTGCTTTATTAAAATTGTTTTCGTTATAATAAAGCTGTGCTAAATAGAAATTAGCTTGTAAGGCTTTTATGCCTTTAGGATACGCTGTTAGATACTTTTCAAATCCAACAATTGCTGCTTGTGTATTATTTTGAGCATATTGCTTTTCTGCCGATTCGTAAGTGTCTTTATCCAACTCTAAATCAGAAACATTTACAAATGATAAACCTTTTACCCAAACTGCATATTCGTCAACCTTACCTTGATCTACATAAATTAAACGTGCATTTTGTACTGCCTCAACTGCTTCTGCACTTGATGGATATTGTACTACAACTGCTTTAAATTTAATCAATGCATCTTCTGGTTTGTTTGAATTATAATGAATTAAACCTTGGCGCAATAATCCTTTTGACGCATAAGAGCTTTTTGGATAACTTTTAAGCAATTGATCAAAAATAGGTAAAGCTTTAGCAGGTTGCTGCATTACAACATAAGTCATTCCTAATTCGTATAAAGCATTATCAACCAAGCCCGATTTCGGATAATCTTTGATAAAAGAATTTAATTCTTCTGCTTTTTTCGGTAATCTATCTACAAAACCATAAGCCAATGCTTTTTGGAAACGAGCATATTCTACATCAGATTTTTTAGCATCAATTACTTTATTATAAGCTTCCATAGCTGCCCAGTAATTTCCTTCTACAAACTCGCTATCTCCTAAACGCAAATAAGCATCAATACGTCTTGCATCATCTTTTGGACTAGCGCTTACGTAGTTTGAAAATTGCTTTGCTGCTTTTCCGTATTCTTTTTGTTTAAAATAAGCATATCCCAAGTTATAACTCAAGTTTTTATATTCTGGAGTATTTTTTGCTTGTGGGTTATTTGCAAATTCATTGTAAGAAGCAACCGCATCTGCCAATTTATTTTGTGCATAATATGTTTCTGCTTGCCAGTAATAAGCGCGTGCGGTAAACTCGTTATTTTGACGTTCTGCTAATGATTTTGAAAACATTTTTAGGGCATCATCATAAGCGTTTTCTGCAAATAATTCTTGACCGCGATAAAAAGTTACTTTTTGATAAGCTTCTTTATTACTCACCGTTTTATTTTTTTCTAATAAAACTAAAGCTTCTTTAAAGTTTTTTGAAGTAATATATGAATCGATTAATAATCCTTCTAACTCTGAACGATATGGTGAGTTTGGATATTTTTCAATAAAGCCACTTAAAACAGCAGAAGGGCTCTGATAAGCATTTCCGATGTCGTAGCTTAATTTTGCATAATTCAAATATGCATCTTCTTGAATACTTGCATCAAACTTCATTTCTGAAGCATTTTTAAACGCATTTAGAGCTTGCGTTTTCTTGTGCGTATTCAAATAACTTTCTCCTAAGTGATAATATGCATTTTGGGCAATTGCATTATCTCCCTCAATAATTTTATTAAATTGTTCAATTGCTTTATCGTAATTTTTTGACTTATAATAAGCGTATCCCAACTGATAATAATCCGTATTATTCCATTTGCCATTTTTGCCTTGATAAGCCAATAAATATGGCAATGCTTTATCGTATTCTTTTAGGTTAAAATAACTTTCTCCAATAATTTTAGAAAGCTCAGATTTTTCTTGAGGATTTGATTTATTAATTTGAGCCAATCCATCCTGAATAGCTTTTTCAAACTGACCTGTTTTAAAATTCATATCAGCCTGAAAATATCCCATTTTCTCTTTGTATTTATCCTTACTTTCTACTTTTTCAAAAAGTTTTCTGGCATCGTCAAAATTATCAGTATCATAAGCAATATATCCTAAATAATAAGTTGCTTGCTCACCCCATTCGCTATTTTTATTTACTTTTTCTAAATATTTTTTAGCTTCTTTTTTATTTTTTATATAGAAAAAACTGTATCCTTTTTCAAAAAAGAAACGATCTGCGGCTTTGTCATCTCCAACCGTTTGATCTTTCACTTTTGCTGCATAATGAGCTGCTTTGGCAAAATCACCTTTGCTAAAATAATAATCGGTAGCTTCTATGTATGCTAAACTTTGTTTTGAACTTGTAGGATAATTTACTACAAACTCATCAATTTTATTTTCAGCTCCTTCTTGCCCTAATCTTATAGCACAATTTGCAATGTAATATGCGCAATCGGCTGACATTTCATCATTTGTAGATATTTGTTCTTTTTTCAACTTCTCAAACAACAATTGAGCTGCTAAATATTCTTGTTCGTTATACAAAGACACCGCGTGATTATATGTAGCATATGGCCCATTATAAACAACGGTTTGCTGTGCATAAAGGCTCATACTACCTACGAAAGCAGCTATATAAGCCAACCTATTTATTTTACGCATTGATTTTCGATTTATTTTAATGTCAAATATAGTAATTTATACCTTTTATAAACAGTATTACTCCTTGTTTTATTGTGTAATTCTACGATTTAATTTTGATAAATATGTTAAATAATTAACAAAAATAAAAATTAGCATTTTCTATATTTCTTTTAAACCTTTTTTTATTTGAATATTGAATTTTATTACAAAAAATGACATGTTTTTCTTACTTTCAACAAACATTGAATTAAAGTAAAAAAAGCAATGAATTTTAGAAATTTAGATTATTTATCACAAGGCAGCGCTATACAGCAGAAAATAAAAATGCTACTTGACAATAGCGGTATTATGGAAATTTTAAAAGAATTTGATCCTGTTTTGGTTGGTACTTTTCCTATCGATATTGCAATTGATTCGAGCGATTTAGATATTGCTTGTTGTTATCACAATAAAGATCTTTTTATATCTATTGTTACTTCTTCTTTTTCGCATTTGAATAACTTCTTAATAGAAGAAATTGAAATTGCTGGCTTAAAAACTATTATTGTTCAGTTTATTGTTGACAAATATCCTATCGAATTATTTGCACAGCCTATTGAGGTAAATTTACAAAATGGTTATCGTCATATGTTGATTGAACACAAAATATTGAAAGTTTTTGGAGAAGATTTTAAACAGAAAATTATTGACCTAAAAAAACTAGGCTTAAAAACCGAACCTGCTTTTGCAAAGCTTTTAAACCTTGAAGGAGATTCGTACGAAAGTTTACTTGAATACGTTTTGGAAAATTAGTTGTTTTTGGAAACAAAAAAAGAGAAGGTTTCTTCTCTTTTTTTATTATCTCATATTATTGATAAAATCCATTAATTTTTTTCTATTACTGTCAAAATCAAAACTTTCGTAAACAATATAAAAATTGGCAACATCTACACAGCGTGGATAAAGTATTTTTCCGGCATCAACTCTACTATCATCAAAAGAAAACGTTTTTAAAAGTGCTTTTATTTGCTGAGAGGTAAACATACTTACTGTGGCTTGTTGTTTAATAAAATTCAATTTGTCTTTATCAAAACTTGCAGATTTTTTCATACTTGCTACAAAAGAATCAAATGCATTATTGTCCATTACCATTTTAGGCTGTACATTTCCATTCCAATTACCATTATTGTTGTTCCAATTACTGTTGTTATTATTATTCCAATTATTGTTGTTGTTCCAATTTCCGCTTCCATTACCATAAGGAGCATTCCATACCTCATCCCATTCATTAAAAGCATATTGTTTTCCTTTTATTGAATAATTATCTAGCAAAAATAATCCGTGTCTTGTAAAAAAGTCTAAAACCAAACGACTTTCATTTCTAACATTTAATTGAGTTCTGTATAATAAATAACCATCTTGGTAAATAGAAATCGGCATTTTTCCAGCATTCAAATCAAAAAATCGAAATTTACCTGTTCCGTTGCTTATTACCTGATTGCCTACTTCGACAGTATAATAACCACCTTCTGGAATTCGTAAGAAAACCTCAGCATACCCATAATTTTGATGCCAATTATAGCTAACATTTTTTATGTTATTATTTGTATTATAGGTATTAGATCTGTTATTATAATTTACACTTTTAGAATCGGAAGAACTTGAGCGCGAATAATAATCGTTTGATCGAATTTGCATATCTTTTGTGCTAGCTTCATTTCTCAACAACTCGCCCTTTCTACCAGCTTCTTGTGCTGATAAAACTGAACTAAGACATACTGTAAGTAAAAGTAAAATTTTTCTCATTTTTAGTAATCGTAAATTTGATTATAATCGTTTTTTAGTGGTTTCAAAAGTAAAACAATTCTTGTTTCAATAAACGTTAAATCATTTACCAAACAAAAAAAGATTGCTTGTTTCGCAATCCTTTTTTTTATTATGAATAATATCTTTTCAATCTGTTTTTTTCGTATTGATATGCAGTTTTTAAACGCTCTTTTTCATACTTTCTTTGATTTTTAGTTAAGCGATAATCTTTTTCAATCATTTTAAGATCGTATTCATATTGTCTTTCCAAATCACTTAACCTTCTATCTAGAACATCATCGTTTTTCCATCGGTTCTTATAATGACCTTTTTTATTTCCGTGTTTATAACCTTTATTCCAATAATTAACTTGTTCTACGGTTAAAACCCCTTCAATTTGAACATTAATTCTTCTTAGGATATCTTCTCTTTTTCGATTTATTTCAGAAGAATTATAGCGTTTTCGTTTATACCAATCATTATACTCTTTTTCGTAATTGCGTTGATATTCTCTAATGCGCTTTTCTTGGTTATCTCCTAAGTTTAACTCTCTTATATCTTCAAATAAAATTGAAATTGAGTTACCTAAATTTAATCCAATACTTGTGTTTTTGATTCCACTTTGAGCAAAACCTAACGATACGCTAAGTAAAATCACTCCTGTAATTAAAACTTTTTTCATACTTTTTTTAGTTTAATTCTTTCGTTAATAAGATGAAACTAATAGTGAGTATTTCATTTTAAAATTGATAAAAAGTGCAGATCTGTATTAACAAATCAATACAATTTTACCTGACTAAAAAATACTTATAACAATTTATTAACAACATAAAAAGTAATAATTACAGTAAATCAGAGTATTATAAATTACAATTAACTTTATTTTATATCTAAAAAACAGCTACAAACACTAAACTAATTGCTGAAAAACCTGTTTTTAATTACAGCTTTATTATTTTTAAAGGGTGGATTCAAGTATTAAATGCAACAGTAACCATTTGGTCTAATTTTTCTGTAAAAATTTCGTTAGGCGATTTAAAACCAAATCTCTTTCTGGGTCTGTTGTTTAAAATATTTACAGCCTTGTCAATTGTTGCTTGTGTAATTAAATCGAAATTAATCATTTTAGGGAAATATTGTCTTACTAATCCATTTAAATTTTCATTAGCTCCTCTTTCCCAACTGTGATAAGGCTTTGCAAAGTAGTAATCAAGCTCTAGAGTGTTTGCTATATTTAGATGGTTTGCAAACTCTTTTCCGTTATCAGAAGTCATAGTATGAAGTAACGGTTTGAAGTCTTTTAAGAGTTCTATAATTTTAGCTTCGACAACGTGAGCTTCCTTTGATTCTATCTTTCCCATCCATAAAACCCCTGTAGCTCTATCGTTTATAGTAAGCAATGCTCCACGATGATTTTTCCCTATTACTAAATCTATTTCAAGATCACCTATGCTATATTTATCATCAACTATACTAGGTCTTTTTTCAATATCTACTCTATTGCTTATCAAGCCTCTACTGTCTTTGTATGCCCCTCTTTTTCTATATTTTTTACCTTTAGTTCTAAGATGCTTATAAAGCTTTCCTCCTTGTTTTTTGTTCTGCCAAATGAATTGATAAATACATTCAACAGAGACCATTTCTTTTGCTTCAAGTTTACTTCTGCCTACTATTTGTTCTGGACTATAATCCTGATTAAGATAGTCTATAATAGTTATTTTTACGTTTTCAGTTAAGCGTATTCTCTTGCGTTTTTCTTTGTGTCGTTGAGCTGTCTTTCTTTGCCCAAGATTAGCTTTATAAACACCATTTCTTTCGTCTGAATTGCGCTTAAGCTCTCTGCTAACAACAGACTTGTCTTTGCCTATATAACAAGCAATTTCAGTAAGTGATTTACCTGCCTTTTTATATGCTTCTATTTTATATCTTTGTTCTAACGTTAAATGTGACATCTTTTTGGGTGTGTAGGAACCTCAAAAGTAGATGTTTTTTTAAATGCTGTTGCATTTATTAGTTGAATCTAAGAAGTATAATAAACTCAGATCGTCTATTTTCTTGATTTTCTTCTTCCGAACAATCTTTACAAAAAATCTTAGGTTCTGCACTTCCTACACCTATAGCTTCTATTCTACTTGCATCAATTCCATTATCTTCTAAATACTTTGACGTATTTTTTGCTCTTTTTTCCGACAAAAACAAATTATACGTTTCATTTCCTACATTATCTGTATGCGAAATTATTTTAATTCTCATTTTTGGATTAGCTTTCATAAATTGAACCAACTTATCTAATTCAAATTTGCTTTTTTCGGAAATATCTGAGCCGTTAAAAACAAAAGAAATATCGTTGAGTATTATTCGATCTTCTTGTATTGCTAAAGGTGGCTTTGGTTTTAGGTAAACAATCATTTCATCTTCAATAGACTGACCTACCAAATTATTAAGTTCTTTATAATAATAACCTTCTTTTTGAAAACTAGCTTTTACTAATTTTTTACATGTAAGACTTACAGTAAATTCACCTTCTTTATTTGATCTATCTGCATACAAAACATAATGATTTACATCAGTTATTTCTATCATTACATCAGCTATTTGTTCTTTTGTTTGCTCATCTAAAACACTAATTTTTAATTCTTTTAAACAATGTGGTTTTACTTTATAAATATCTTTTCTACCAATTCTATCTGACGATAAAAAACCAAAATTACGTTTTGTATTATACACAAAATTAATTTCATCTTTTGCTGTATTAATACCTTTTCCCATATTTATAGGTTTGGCATTGCTATCTTTTAAATCTAGGCTATAAATATCCAATCCGCCAAATCCACCCCAACGATCAGATGTAAAATACATAATCTGATCTGTTGTAATGAAAGGTGCCCTTTCTACAAAGCCAGTATTTATTTGATTTCCTATATTTTCCGGTTTTCCAAAAGCAAAGCCATCTTCTAAAATTTCTACACGCCATATGTCCAAATCGCCATAACTTCCTTCCTGATTTGATGCATAATATAAATATTTACCATCAGAAGAAACAAACGGATCAACGTAAGTAAAACCAGCTTCTACAAATGATAAAGTTTTTATCTTTTTCCATTTTTTTCCTTTTCTAACGGCCAAAAACAAACTCATAACTGCCTCGCGTTTTTGAACCGTTGGATTTTTTCTGAATTTTTTATTTCGATAACTTTCGGACGAAAAATAAATCAACTGTTTTTTAGAATGCATTACAGCTTGCCCTTCATTAAATCTTCTATTTATTGGTCCTTTTAAATGTATGCTCTCATATGTCGGATCATTCTTGGTAGTTACAATAGCTTCATAAATATCTGTATTCGGTTTTTTAGTTATTTTGTCCTTTACTTCAAACCATTTTCTAAACAGTTTATTTTCATATTTTGTTCTATTTGATACAAATAAAACTGTATCTGATTGAGCCAAAGTAATATTGTAACTATTGTAATTAGCATCATTTAAACCAGATTCTTCTATGAAATAAGCAGACTCAGGCAAATTCAACGGATTTTCATCTTTATGTTCAAAAAAATAAACTGATTTTCTATTGCTCGGTTCTTTAAAGGCAAATTTTTTCATTTCTGCTTTTGCGGCTTCATATCTTCCGCTTTTTTGAAGATTGTAAGCTAAACGATAATTGATTTCAGCATTTAGAGAAGAATCATTTTCCAAAGACTTTGCGTAAAACTTTGCTGCCTGCACCGATTCGCCCAACTTATCATAACAAATAGCCAATTGTAAATAAATTATATTAGATGTGCGTTTGCCACGCAGCAATCTTGTATATTCATCTTTTGCTTTTTGATAATCTAGTTTTTCAAAATAGTTATCTGCTTTTTTTAAACTAGGTTTACTTTTTGCAACACAAGTAATAGTTAACAAACAGATAGCAAGAATAATTAGTTTTTTCATTTTTTATCTTGAATTAGTATTAAACTAACGCACCCATTTTTAATAGATTATGCAAAAAAAGATAGTTTAATAGTACATTAACAAACGATATAGGGTATATCGATAAAACTATTCAAGTATCGCGCCAAAGAAAGAAGAAGAATCACAAAAAAGTTAAAATAACTCGAAAATCAAATTCCTTTCGTAATTTTAATTAGTCATTCTTGTAACGTTGTAAAATCTTCTAAAAAACATTAATATAGAAATTACAAGAATAAAAAAAACCAACTCAATTAACTGGTTTTAAGTCAATTAAAAATAGTAAAAGTTTACATAAACAAGCAAACAGATTATATGAAAAAACAATTGTTTAGTATTGCTATAATAGCCTTAAGCGTTATTGCAACATATGCATATTCAGAAAACAAACAAAACACCAATATTTCGATGACAAAGCCAATCAAAAAAGAACAAACAATTCACCAATTTAAAGTAACCGATTTGTACGGGCAAGAATTTGATTTTTCTACCTTAAAAGGTAAAAAAATAATGGTTGTAAATACAGCTTCCGAATGTGGCTTAACACCACAATATGAACAATTACAAAAGCTATACGAAGAATTTAAAGACAAAAACTTTGTAATTATTGGTTTTCCGGCAAACAATTTTGGAAATCAAGAACCTGGAACCAACGAACAAATTGCAACATTTTGTACAGCAAATTTTGGAGTAACTTTTCCAATGATGGAAAAAATTTCAGTTAAAGGTGAAGATATGGCTCCTATTTATCAATTTCTTACTAAAAAAGACTTAAACGGAGTTGTTGACAGTAATGTAGAATGGAACTTTCAGAAATATTTAATTGACGAAAATGGTAAATTAGTAAAAGTTATCAATCCAAGAACTCTTCCAAATGACGCTGAAATAAAAGATTGGATTAAAAATAAATAATCTCTCTTAAAAAACTACCATAGTAATATTATTTGTACTTTTATATTTTATAATATTACTATGGTTTACCCAACTATTCAATTAGCCCAAAGCCTTATTTCTATCTGCAAGGCAAAAAATATTACCAACATAGTTATATCACCAGGATCTAGAAATGCACCATTAACCATTGGCTTTGCAAGCGATTCTTTTTTTTCGTGCTATAGCATTGCAGACGAACGATGTGCCGCTTTTTTTGGTATGGGAATTTCTCAACAAGTTACTACGCCAACAGTTTTGGTATGTACTTCTGGTTCGGCATTGCTAAATTATTATCCTGCAATTGCAGAAGCATTTTATAGCAGAATTCCGTTAATTGTTTTATCGGCAGACAGACCACAACATAAAATTGATATTGGCGACGGACAAACCATTCGTCAACAAAACGTTTTTAATAATCATATTCTTTTTAGTGCGAATTTATCTGAAAATGCTTCGGAAGAAAATGATGTGTTAATTAATGAAGCAATCAATATTGCTATTACCCAAGGCGGGCCTGTACATATTAATGCACCTTTTGAAGAACCGCTTTACAATACCGTAAATCAATTGGAAGTTGATCCAATTATAATTCCAACTAGTGCAAAAATTCAAAAAACAATAGATTATTCACATTATTCGTCTATTTGGAACAAAGCAACCAAAAAATTAATTCTTGTTGGAGAATGTAAACCAAATTCATTAGATACAGAAATACTTAATTTTTTAGCAAAAGAAGAATCTGTGTTGTTTCTTGCAGAATCAATAAGCAACATCAATCATCCTGGAATTATTAACGCTATTGATCGATTAGTAATTCCTTTTAATGAAGAAGAACTACAACAATTTCAGCCCGAAATATTAATAACATTTGGCGGAATGATTGTTAGCAAAAAAATTAAACAAATTTTGCGCCAATACAAACCTGCCCAACATTGGCATATTGATTTATCTAGGCATTATAATACATTTGCTGTACTTACAGATGCTATTGAAGATTGTCCAAATCAGTTTTTTCAAAAATTGATACAAATGCATCAACCAATAACCTCAGATTACAATAAATGGGCGATTGAATTAATGGCTTCAAGAAATTTGTTGCATCAAAACTATTTAGAAACTATTCCTTTTTGCGATTTTAAAGCAATTAATTCTGTTGTAAAACTAATTCCAAATAATACACAACTTCAAGTGAGTAATAGCGCTGTAATACGCTACGTTCAGTTACTTGACACAAAACCTTCTGTTACGCTTTTTTGCAATAGAGGTACAAGCGGAATTGACGGTTCTACATCTACAGCAATTGGTGCCGCAGTAAGCAGCAATTTACCAACATTATTACTTACCGGAGATATTAGCTTTTTATATGATAGTAACGGCTTATGGAATTCTTATATTCCTGATACATTTAAAATTGTAATTATAAACAATAGCGGTGGAGGTATTTTTAGAACATTGCCAGGTCATCAAGACAATAATGTATTTAATACATACTTTGAAACCAAACATCAGCTAACAGCTAAACATTTAGCAAACATGTATAACTTCAATTATCTTGAAACAAAAAGTGAAAATGAACTAAACAAAAATTTAGAAGAATTTTTTGCAAGTAAATCTCCATCCATTTTAGAGATTTTTACTTCTACAAATTTAAATAGCGACATTTTTAAAGCATATTATACAATTTTTAAATAGATAAACTAAATTTCTTTATCTTATAACAAATAAGACATATATGAGCAAAAGAGATGATCTTATTGAAAAATATGCTGCCGATTTGAGAGAAAAATGCGGTGTAATTCCTATTATGGAATTATTAGAAAAAGTAACTACAGGCTGTGGACCAGCAATATACAATTCAGATGCGTCAATGGTTTCTAGCAAATCAGAATCGGAGATAGAGAGAGTAAAATCTAATTTTTTGATAAAGAAATTAGGGTTGAATAACAGCTCTAGATTAGATAAAGGTATTCAGAAAGTATTTGAACAATACGGAGTTTCTAATAGACACAAATACAGAGTTGTTATTTATTATTTATTAACTATTCATTTTAAAAAAGAAGCTGTTTATCTTAAATAAAGACCCCATAACAAGTACACTAAATTTATAAAGAAAATAGTTATCTTAGGTTTATTAAATTTAAACAAATGTATCTTTAATATGCCTAAAATAAATCGCGAAAATCCTCAAGAAGCTGATAGAATTATAAAAACAATTTTACCTAATTATAATCAAAGAACTAAATTTATTACGTTTTTATATAATGCTATAGAATTTACAAATAAAATTGATCCAAATAATTGGAACTTAAATTTAGATAGTTATGGACAATTTTTACGTTTTAATACGGGGCAAACATTTTGTATAGAACTTAATAAATATGAACTTTTAATTCTTTGTGATCGAACAACCATTAAGAATATTGTAGATAAAAATAATATCCCTATTCTTTATAGAGGATACATAAAAGGAATTGGAGATATAAAAAATAAAGAAATTGAGAAAGCACCTGATTTATTAGTTAAAGTCAAAAATAGTATTGGATGCATTCTTCCCCTCGATAATATTGAAACCTACATAGATTTTTTCGAGCAAAGTAATAAAGATTTTATTTCCGCAGCAATGAATACGAGATTAACTTCTTCGATGCGTAGAGCACACTCAATTGGAGCAGTAGAATATATTGTTTCAAATCTAAAGTCCAGCTCTTCTGATATAGATATTCAAAACTTTGACGAACATACTATAGAAGAAGAAATTAAACTTTCTAAGGCCAAAGCTATAACTCAAAAAGAACGATTAGACATTTTAGATAATTCAACCAAGAAACCTCAAAAAAAAATAGTCAAACAAATCGTATTTCAACGAAATCAATACGTTGTAGCAGAAGCTTTATTTAGAGCAAATGGTTTTTGTGGAAGATGTAAGCAACCCGCACCTTTTTATCGAGACAATGATTCTACACCGTATCTTGAAGTTCATCATATCAAAACATTAGCAGAAGGTGGTGATGATACGCTCGAGAATGTTATAGTTCTTTGTCCAAATTGTCATAGACAAGCACACTTTGGAAAGAAAACATATTAAAAACCTCCTAACAATTATATCTTCAATTTTCACATTATTATTTCAAAAAACACTTTATTATTATTTTTTAAACGAGTTTTTCTATAAAATATAAAAAAAGGTCAGAATTACTTCCGACCTTTTTTATTGTTTTCTTTATTAAGCTTCTTGCATTTTTTTTAAGACAATCGCTTCTTCGTATATTTTTTCGTACATCGGAAGAATTTCGTTAATTTGAAAACGCATGGCTACTTTTCGTGCACCGCGTTTAAAATTACACAAAGTTTCCTCATCTTGTAAAATCAACAAAGCGTTTTTCACCATATCTTCCACATCGCCAACGTTGCTTAAATAACCCGAAATTCCATGTTCGTTTACTTCTGGTAATCCGCCTGTATTGCTCGATATTACAGGTACTCCTATTGCCATTGCTTCTAAAGCAGCTAAACCGAAACTTTCTGTTTCTGACGGCAATAAAAATAAATCTGAGTGCGCTAAAATTTCATTTATTTCCGAACTATTTCCAAAGAAAATCACTTTGTCATAAATTCCCAATTCCAAAGCCATTTGTTCTGCTACTTCCTTTTCAGGACCATCGCCAACCAACATTAATTTGGCTGGTTTTTCTTTTTGAATTCCGTAAAATACTTTTACTACATCATCAATTCTTTTTACTTTTCTAAAATTACTAATGTGTGTAACAATAACTTCTCCATTTTCTGCCATTGCGCTTCGTTTGCATGGCGTATCTTTTGGTTCTTCTTCTTCTTTTACTTCTATAAAATTAGGAATAACTTTGATTTCTTTTTTTGTTCCAAATAATTTATAGGTTGATTGTTTTAGTGATTCGGAAACTGAGGTTACAAAATCAGAATGATTAATGCTAAAACTTACTGCTGTTTTATAATTTGGGTGGTTTCCTACCAACGTTATATCGGTTCCGTGTAAGGTTGTTATCATTGGTAAGTTAATACCTTCTTCTTTTAGCATTTGCTTTGCCATATAGCCAGCATATGCGTGTGGAATGGCATAATGCACATGCAACACATCAATATTATAATGCTTAACGATGTTTACCAGTTTACTTGATAAAGCTAATTCGTAAGGCTGATAATGAAACAACGGATATTCTTGAACGTTTACTTCGTGATAATGTATTTTCGGATTCAATAGCGCAAGGCGCACTGGCTGACTATAAGTAATAAAATGTACTTCGTGATTTCTTTTAGCCAACTCTAATCCTAACTCTGTAGCTACAACTCCACTTCCACCAAAAGTTGGGTAACATACAATTGCTATTTTCATATAATACTTGTTTTCGAGCTATAAATATACTTCGAAAATTTGTACAGAATAATATTCTCTATACTTTACTACAGATTATTAAATAATATTTAACAGCCAACGAAATAAATTAATTTTCAATTGACTCATAAATAACACGTTGTATATTTTCTCTTACGTTTTCTTTTGATAAATTATTTACGTTAGAATCAGGATATGTTCTGTTGGATAAAAATATATAAATCAAATCTTTTTCAGGATCTGCCCAAACCATTGTGCCTGTAAAACCTGTATGTCCAAAACTATTAGCAGAAGCACAGCCACAAGTTGGACCAGGTTTTCCGGCTAATTGAGGCTTATCAAAACCGATTCCTCTTCTGCTTCCTTTTGCACAATATACACAAGTATTAAAAGCATCAAAAGTAGAAGTGGAAAAGAAATGATTAACACCATAAATACCGCCATTCAAAAACATTTGCATCATTTTAGCAACGTCTAATGCATTTCCAAATAAACCAGCATGGCCAGATACTCCGCCTTGCATTGCAGCTCCCATATCATGCACGTATCCTTGCACAGTTGTATAACGATAATAATTGTCTTCTTCTGTTGGAGGAATTTCGCACATATCAAATTTTTGTAATGGCAAATAAGTTAATCTAGTTGCTCCTATTGGCTTATAAAACGTATTTTCCACCAACTCATTTAAAGGCATATTATATGCATTTTCGATAATATCTTTCAATAAAATAAAACCTAAATCGCTGTATTTATATTCTATTTTCTTGTCAATCGGACTTTCTATAATTTGATCAATAATTGTTTGTGAATACTCTTTTTTAAGATACAAATTCTCAGAAACTTGAATAGGAAAATCTGCTGAATAACTATATCTATAAAACAATGGATCTGGCTTTTTATTACTGTCTAATGTATTTTTATAAAAAGGCAACCAAGCTACTAAACCAGCCTGATGTGTCAATAAATCTTTTAACGTGATATCCTTTTTATTTGACGACGACAAACTTGGTAACAAATTACCTAATTTAGAATTTAATGTAATAACTTTATCATTATACATTTTCATCACCATTGGTAATGTGCTTACTATTTTTGTAAGTGAAGCTAAATCATATAAATCGGTATTTTTTACGGCAAAATCGTTTGCATAACTATGATATCCAAATGATTTATTATAGATTACTTTTCCGTGTCGAGCTACTAAAATTTGAGCGCCTGGCGTAATTTTTTTAGTAATAGCTTCTTCAATAATTGTATCTATTTTTCTCAACACAACCGGATTCATCCCTTCATTTCGAGGTGTAGAAAACCCAAGTCGATTAATTGCTTTTGTTTTAATTCCGGTACCAACGCTATACTTATTACTTATGCTTACTGGCAATTCGCCTTTTGCTGGCAACGCACCAAAAAGTATTTGAGCTGCAGAACGATGGGCAAATTGATTATCTTGATAACCAACTATTAATGCTTCTGTTGACTTAATTTGCTCTTCAATTGCAATTAATGCATAAGGTTTTACAAACGAAACTAAAACCACTTTTGTTTTGGTTGCCAATTGCGTTAATATATTTTTTTCTTTATCAGAAAAACTATGATTACTCCAAGGATTATCTTTTTTGTGATAGCCTACAATTACGGTAGAAAAACCACTTAAACTATCTACTTGTTCAGCTGTAATACGTTCAACTTTTGCAAATTCATTCAAATTGTCAAAAAAAGTATCTCCAGTAGCATCTCCTAACTTTAAATAGCCAATGTTTTCTGTCATTAAATCTTCAAAAGGAATTACCTTATGATTATTTTTTACCAATGTAATAGCTGCATCATACAGCTTAGTGTTTAAATCATCATAATAAGAAGCATTTAAATCTTTAACCAAATTTTTTCGATCAATAATTGGTTTTACATCTAATCCTGATTTATACTTATACTTCAATATTTTTTTTACCGAATAAGCTAATCTTTCTTCTGAAATACGTTCATCTAAAAAAGCTTCTTTTATTTTTTCTGCAGCTACAGCCACATTTTCAGAAAAAAGAAGCAAATCATTTCCTGCCAAAAAAGCAGCTAAATCTACTTCGCCTGGCGCTAAATAATTAGCCGCAGCTTTCATATTTAATGCATCGGTAAAAATCAATCCATCAAAACCTAATTCTTCTTTTAAAAGCTTGGTAACAATATTGTATGATAATGAACTTGGTAAATTGGTATCTGGCTCATATGCTGGAACGTTTAAATGTGCCACCATCACGCTTGAAAGTCCTTCTTTAATTAATTTTTTATAAGGATAAAGTTCTACTTTATTTAAGCGCGATTTATCTAAATCAACAACAGGTAATTTATGATGTGAATCTGTTGAAGTATCTCCATGTCCAGGAAAATGTTTGGCTGTTGCTAATAAACCTTCATATTGATATCCTTTCATAAATGCCGAAGCTCTGTCTGTAACAATTTCTCTCGTTTCGCCATAAGAACGAACTCCAATAATTGGATTGTTTGGATTTGTATTGACATCTACAACTGGTGCAAAATTAAATTGAATGCCCATGCGTTTTGCTTGCATAGCCATTGCTGTACCTAATTCTTCAATTAGTTTCATGTCTTGCACTGCACCTAATGTCATATTATACGGAAAACGATAGGTAGAATCTAAACGCATGCTTAAACCCCACTCGGCATCTACACCTACCAACATTGGTAACTTACTTAAGTTTTGCAAACGATTGGCCATAATGGCTTGTCTATTTGGTCCACCTTGAAAGAAAATTAATCCACCAATATGATTATCGGTTACTAATTTTTCTAATTCTTGGATATGTTTTTCATTTTTATTTGAGTAAGCCGCAACCATAAAAAGTTGACCTATTTTTTCATCAAGCGTTAATGAATTATAAGTATCATTTACCCAAGTTTCGGTTTCTTTTTGAGGATTTGAATAAACAGTAAATACCTGTTGCGCTACAACTGTATTAGTAAATAATAAAATAATTAGTATGCTTCTTAAAATGCTCATTGCTTAGCTTGAATTAAATAAAAAAAAATCATCACCAAATACTTGATGATGATTTTTGTGTTGATGTAAATATATAAATCTTTCGCTATTTAAAAAAGCGACTATGCCAACTTTCTTCTGCAGGAACCTCCCAAAACTCTCTGTATTCGCCCAAGTCGTTTACTAAGTTATTGAACACAATAGTATTAGCAGAAACAGCTTTGGTTTTTACCATTTGCTTGAATTCTACTAAAGTTTTAAAAGCAATAAATTCGCCTGTTTTATAAGTAACATTCATTTTATCTAACAACGATACGTTGTACTTCTGTTCTAAATCTTGAATTACACGAACTGAAGCGTCAATAGAACAACCAGATGCAGGATGAATCTCTTGATCAACCGTCAATATAATAAATCTATTATACTTAATTTCGTACGAAGCCTCTAATGGAGTAGCATGTGCAGCCCATTCTTCTACAAAATTTCTCAATACCTCGTCAATTTCTTTTACTTCTTCGTCTGAGAATTTTCTGTCTGACTGATATATCCAAACTCTTGAATGATCAGGCATTTCTTCAAATGGTTTATACATAATTATAAATCTTCAGCGTTTGCAATTAATTCGGCAACGTCAAGTACTTTAACTTCACCTTCTTTTTCTTTGAATTTCACACCATCCGTAAGCATTGTATTACAGAATGGGCAACCCGCAGCAATAATTTCAGCTTTTGTATTTAAAGCTTCTTCTGTTCTTTCTACGTGTACTTCTTTTTTACCTGGTTCTGGTTCTTTAAACAATTGTGCTCCACCAGCTCCACAACATAATCCATTTAACTTAGAGCGTTTCATTTCAACCAATTCAGCATCCAATTTTTCAATTAACTGACGTGGCGCTTCGAAAACGTGATTTGCACGTCCTAAATAACAAGGATCATGGAAAGTGATTCGTTTTCCTTTAAAACTTCCTCCTTCAATAGATAAACGTCCTTCGTCTAATAACGACTTTAAGAATTCTGTATGATGTACAACCTCGTACTTTCCTCCTAATCCTGGATATTCATTTTTTAACGTATTGAAACAGTGTGGACAAGCTGTAACTATTTTTTTCACTTCATATCCGTCAAGTACTTGAATATTCATCATTGCTTGCATTTGAAACGCAAACTCGTTTCCTGCTCGTTTTGCTGGATCTCCAGTACAACCTTCCTCTGTTCCAAGTACCGCAAATGGTACATTTGCTTTATTTAAAAGCTTTACAAAAGCTTTCGTTATTTTTTTTGCTCTATCGTCAAAACTACCTGAACAACCCACCCAAAATAAAACCTCTGGTTGTTCTCCTCTTGCCATCATTTCGGCCATTGTAGGCACAACTAAATTTTCTGACATAATTTATTGGTATATATTTTTCAGTTCTTAACTGACTTTGTTCTATTAGTTAATTAGTTTTCGTTTTTCCAGTTTAAACGATCCATTTGATTATACTGCCATGGTGCTCCATTGTTTTCTATATTTTGCATCATGTTGTTTAATTCAATTGGCGCTGCACTTTGTTCCATTACTAAGAATCTTCTCATATCCATAATAATTGAAAGTGGACTGATATCGATTGGACATTCTTCCACACAAGCATTACATGTATTACAAGCCCAAAGTTCTTCTGGTGTAATATAATCGTTTAATAATGTTTTTCCATCATCAACAAATTTACCCTTATTTGCATCTAAGTTTTTACTTACTTCTTCCAAACGATCACGAGTTGACATCATGATTTTACGTGGAGATAATTTTTTTCCTGTCATATTTTGCGGACAAGAAGAAGTACATCTACCGCACTCTGTACAAGAATAAGCATTCATTAACTGCACCCAATTTAAATCCATTACATCTTGTGCTCCAAATTTTTCTGGTTCGCCTACTGGTTCAGCAGGTGCTGCAAACGGATCTGCATTTGGATCCATCATCAACTCTACCTCTTTCTTAACTGATTCTAAGTTATCAAATTCTCCTTGCGGATCTAAATTTGCATAATATGTATTTGGAAATGCCAAGAAAATATGCAGGTGTTTTGAGTAATATAAATAATTCATAAAGAACATTACTCCAGCAATATGTGCCCACCAACAAAAACGTTCAACATAAAACACTGCTGACAAATCCATTCCGTTAAACATTGGCGATAATATTCCTGAAATAGGAAAAGAACCAGCGGTTAAATATCCTGGAAATCCATTTTGTTGTAAATAATGATCGGCTGCATTCATTACTAAAAACAAAACCATTAAAACAGTTTCGATATAAATAATTGTATTTGCATCTTTTTTTGCCCATCCTTCTAATTCTGGTTGATTTAAACGTTTAATTTTCAAAACATTTCTTCTAATCCAGAATACAGCTACACCAAAAATAACTAAGAATGCTAAAACCTCGAATGATCCAATTAAAATATCATAGATTATACCTAAAAAGCTAAAAACTCTGTGTGTTCCGAATAATCCGTCTACAATAATTTCGAGCATTTCTATGTTGATGATGATAAATCCAACATATACAAAAATATGTAAGATTGCTGGTACGGGTCTTTTTACCATTTTTGATTGACCTAAAGCAACACGTATCATGTTGTTTAATCTTTCTTTTGGTCTATCTGTTCGATCAATAGCACGACCGAGTTTAATATTGCGAATCAATTTCTTTATATTCTTAATGAAGAATCCGAAACCAACCACAAGTAATAATAAAAATAAGACTTGGCCTAAATAATCCATAGTTGTAATAATTGTTTCTGTAAGTTGTTAGTTTTTTGTTTGTTTATAGTGTTTTGTTTTTTGTTTATTTTGACGATACTTCTATTACTTCTTCTTTATAAGGAGCAACTTTTTTTCCGAATAAAGAGAAATGAACATAACGTTTTGGATTTTGTTTTAAATCTCTCATCAATAACTCCAATTCTTTTGAAGCTCCTGTAAGATTATTATAAAGCTCATCGTCTTTCAATAATTTACCAACAGAACCGTTTCCGTTCTCAATATCTGCTAAGATTTTATCGATATTGCTTGATGCTTTTTGTAAGTTAGCAAACATTCCGTTAATATCTAATTCTTTTAAATCTTGAGATACAGTTACAAAGTTTTGGCTCATTGTGTTTAAATTTTTCATTGTGCCTTTCATTTGAGGCTCAACTCCTGTAATTAAACGATTAGCACCTGCCAAAGTTCCGTTTAGCTCAGAAATACTGTTTTTAATATCTGCTTGTGTTTTTTCATCTAACACTGAGTTGAAAGCTACAAGCATTGTATTTGCGTTGGTTATAATTTCTTCAATTTTTGCTTTTAATGGCTCAATTTCAGAAACCAATTTCTCTGTCATATCTAACTGAACATCACCTTTTAGTACTTGTCCAGATTCTGCATATTCTGTGCTTCCAAATTTTGGATCAATCATAATGCTTTTTCCTCCTAAAAGTCCAGGCGAATAAATTGTAGCAATACTTTCTTTTCCGATTGGCATTGGCTTAGTCATTAACAATTCTACAGTTAATTTTCCTGTTTGATTATTAATATCAATTCTAGACACTTTACCTACAGTAAGTCCATTAATTGTAACGTTTGCAGATGTTGCTAAACCTTCTACATTATCGTATTCTACGTAATATTTTGTACTATTGTCGAATAAATTTCTCCCTTTTAAAAAAGAGTATCCCCAAATAAACAGTGCTATTGCCCCTAAGACTAAAATAGCTGTTTTAATTTCTCTTGATATTTTCAAAATAATATGTTTTATGCAATACGCAAAATTAAACTTTTTTTATATTAAATAGTTTATTTCAAAGCCTCGGCCACAGAAATACTTTTTCCATTTTTATAAGCAACAATAAATGCAGATGTGTGTCCTTTTGCTTTTGCTTCGTTCAAATATTGTTGTGCTTGATTATAATCTGATGTTTCTTGGTAAAAATATTTATTGATTTTAACTCCTTTTTCCATCGAAAGATTATTCAATCCGTTGAAATTTTTAGGCAATAAATCCAATACTTTAGCACTTGCTGCAATTTGCACCTTAAATACTACTCCGTTTTTAGTTACTTCACTTGAAGTATCTGTAGTTTTCTTTACCTCTGATTTCGATTCTTGTTTCACTTCGGTTTTTGTGTCAGTTACAGGAGCTGATACAAAATTTGTAGAAGTTTGTCCGCCGTAATACGCGTTTTTATATTCTATAATACCTTTAGCAATAGCTTCTGCCAATTCGCGCTGTCCTTTTTTAGACGTTAAATATGTTCCTTCTTCGGCATTAGAAACAAATCCTAATTCAATAAGAATACTTGGCATAAAAGCGCCATGCAACACCCAAAATGGACCTTGTTTTACACCTCTGTTTTTTCTTTTTAAATCGTATGTAAAGCCATTTTGTACTCTACTTGCTAAATCAATACTTTGATGCACATAATCTTCTTGCATTAAAGTAAGTCCTATAATAGATTCTGGAGCTTTTGGATCAAAACCTGCATATTTAGTTTTATAATCATTCTCCATCATAATTACCGAGTTCTCCTTTTTTGCTACATCTAAGTTTGATTTATTTTTACTCAAACCCATTACAAATGTTTCTGTTCCAGAAGCGCTGTTGTTATCTACACCATTACAGTGAATAGATACAAAAACATTACCTCCTTTTTCATTGGCAATAACCGAACGTTGTTTCACTTCAACAAAAACATCTTTATCTCTAGTATATATAACTTCAATATCTTTTTGGTTTTGCAAAATTTTACCAGTTTCTAAAGCAACAGCCAATACAATATCTTTTTCTACATTTGATAGATGATTGGTACCTGTATCTTTTCCTCCATGGCCTGGATCTAAAATAACTTTAAATTTGCCATTTTGTCCAAAAGACATGGTTGATGCAAATAAGCAAACAAAAAACATCAATAAATTAGCTACTCTCCTATTCATAAAAACTAAATTATAATTCGCATAAAATTAATTTAATTACATTTTTCAGAAAAAATATATGTAAGTTTGGCGTGTTAAAAACAACCCGTTTGATTTTACAAAAATAGAACATATTAACAGATTTGCGCACTAATATTTTCAATATCGCCATTGTTTTGTTTATTTTAGGATTATTTTCTTTTCCTAGAGTAAAAGCACAAGAATTCAACAAAACAACTACTTCTCTGAAAATCAATAATCAAAACTCTAATTTACTACAAAATTTGGAGCAAGACACTATTGCTAAACCAGAACAAAAAGTAGAACAAAAACCTAATAAAGATACCCTTTCTAAACCGAAACAAGCTTTTATAGAAGACATTGTTTATCGAACAGCAAAGGATTACAATAAATTAGATCTTAAGAAAAAAGAAATAACTTTATACAACGAAGCAGAGCTAAAATACCAAGATTTTGAGCTTTCTGCTGGTATTATTGTTTTCAATTATGAAACAAATCAAGTTTACGCAGGTAGAATTAAGGATAGTTTAGGTAAATTAAGTCAGGCTCCTGTATTTAAACAAGGAGGACAGCTTGTAGAGCCAGATTCGATTGTATACAACACAAAAACACATAAAGCATTGGTGTGGCAATCGAGAACATCGCAAGGAGAATTTAATATTAAAGCCGCGATGACCAAAAAGGAAAATGACTCTGTTTATTTTATGAAAGACGTTATTTTTACCACAGCAAAAGATTTAGATGATCCAGAATATTATTTCCAAACGAAAAAAGTAAAGTTTGTTCCAAACAAAAAAGTAGTTGTTGGACCTACCAATATGGTACTTGCAGGCGTTCCTACTCCTTTAGGTTTGCCATTTGCATTTTTTCCAATGTCTGAAAAAGCCGAATCTGGTTTTATTATTCCAAGTGTTGGAGAGGCAAACAGACAAGGTTATTACTTGCAAAACGCAGGATACTATTTTACAATGGGCGATAAAGCCGATTTAACTTTACAAGGAGATTATTATACCAATGGTAGCTGGGCGCTTCGTGCACAAAGTAATTATGCAAAACGCTATAAATACAATGGACGTTTTTTACTTCGATATGAAAATAACATCTTAAGCGAAAGAGGTTTACCCGATTATCAAAAAACCACCATTTATAACATTCAATGGAATCATTCACAAGATGCAAAATCAAATCCTAGTTCAAGATTTTCAGCATCAGTTAACTTAGGAAGTAGTCAATATTTCAGACAAACAAACAGCTCATACAACGTAGGTGCTTCGTTAAACAATACAATGAACTCTTCTATTAGCTATCAAAAAACATTTGATGGTTCTCCAGGAGTAAACATGTCTTTGGCTGCAACTCACTCTCAATCAACAAATACGGGACAAGTAAATATGTCATTGCCTACATTAAACGTAAGTATGGATCGTATATTTCCGTTTGCTCCAAAATTTGGTTCGAAAAAAGGAATTATCAAAAATCTAAACTTAACGTATAATTTAAGAGGAGAAAATAGAGTAAATATTCATGAAAGCAATTTTTTCAAACAAGCAATGTTTGATAGCTTAAATACTGGATTTCAACACAATATACCATTATCTACAAACTTTAAAATATTTAAATATTTTTCAGTTACTACTGGTGCAACTTATAATGAAGTTTGGTATTTCAATACATTGAAAAAAGAATATAATCCAGAAACAAATAAAGTTGATGATATTCGAGTAAATGGTTTTGATCGTTTTGGAACTTATAATGTAAACGCAAGTATTGGAACAACAATTTACGGTACATTTAATTTTGGCAAAGACAGCAAAATTCAGGCTTTACGACACGTAATGCGTCCGTCTGTTGGCTATGCCTATACTCCAAGTTTTGAAAAATACTATGATACGTATGCCATTGACGCAACGGGCTTAACCTTATATGAGTATACTCGTTTTCAGACGGGAATGTTTGGCTCGCCAGGAAAAATGAATTCTAACATGCTTAATCTTAGCTTGAGTAATACATTTGAAGCCAAAGTACGAGATGAAGAAAATGATAAAGAAGGATATAGAAAAGTAATGTTGCTAAACAACCTAAATCTTTCTACAAGTTACAATATGTCGGCAGATTCATTAAAATGGGCGCCAATGCGATTATCAACTGGAACAGCATTTTTTAAAGATAAAATGCAAGTAAACCTTGGTGCAACATTAGATCCGTATGCTTTAAACAACAATAACCAACGTATTGATATTTACAATATTAATAACGGAGGAAGCTTATTCCGACTAACAAGTGCAAACGTTACAGTAAACTGGTCGTTATCTAGCCGCGATGCAATGTTTGACAGAAATAAAGAAAACAATAATCAGAACTCAATTGATAATGGTGGGCGTGGTGATGATTTATTTGGACAAGCAGGAGGTTTAGGTGATCCAAGACAAAGTATGTTTGGCAATGATGATGAGGGCTCTGACAAGCCATTTGAAGGCTTCTACAATGCAAAGCTCCCTTGGGATTTAACTTTTGCTTATTCACTAACTTATAATAACTCTGCAAGACAAAACGAAATTGCAAATAATTCTGTAATGATGTCTGGAAATATAGAGCTAACACCTCGATGGAAAGTTGGTTTCTCTTCTGGATATGACTTTGTGCAAAAAGGAGTAACCTTTACACAACTTCGATTTGAAAGAGATTTATTGAGTTGGAGAATGAACTTTACTTGGGTGCCAATTGGTACATATACAAGTTGGGGATTCTTTATTGGTATCAAATCATCAATGTTAAGTGATATTAAATGGGAGAAAAGAAAATCTCCTGACAAGCGTTTCTTCTAAAAAATTATATCATGAATAAAATTATCATTAATTCAGATCAAGCTCCTAAGCCAGTTGGACCATATAATCATTCTGTTCTTGTAGGAGACTTACTGTTCATTTCTGGGCAAATTCCATTTGACCAATCTACAGAAACTCTTATTACCACAGGTATTGAAGATGAAACAGTACAAGTAATGAAAAATTTGAATGCCATTTTAACTGCAGCAAATATGTCGTTTGAAAACGTAGCAAAAGCAACTATTTTCTTAACAGACATGGATAACTTTACTAAAGTAAATGAAATTTATGGCAGTTACTTTCAGGCAGAAACAGCACCTGCAAGAGAATGTATACAAGTAGTAAAATTACCAAGAAATGTAAATATTGAAATTTCAATGATTGCAACTAGATAATAAAAAAAGGACGAAGAAATAACTTCGTCCTTTTTTATTTTATTGCATTTAGCAATAACTGAGCGGTAGCTTCATTTGTTGCCAACGCTACATTGTGTACATCGCAAACACGAAGTAACATATTGATATCTGGCTCGTGAGCATGCTTTCCTAATGGATCTTTAAAAAACAATACCATTTTTGTTTTTCCTTCTGCTACTCTAGCAGCAATTTGAGCATCACCTCCCAATGGTCCAGAAAGCATTTTTTTTACTATAAATCCTTCCTTTTGAGCTATACCTCCTGTTGTGCCTGTTGCTATCAAGCTAATATCTTCTCGTTGTAAAATTTCTTTATTTTGTCTTATAAACGACAGCATTTGATCTTTTTTTCCGTCGTGAGCAATAATTGCTATTTCCATATTTATATTCATTTTTAAAAGAAAAAAGCCCACTCTTTGTATCAGAATGAGCTTTCTTATTATTTGTGATATTCGATTAATCCGTCTAATGGTTTTTGAAGTATTTTTCCTACTTCTATTTCATTAACTTGTAATACTTTTTTAAACTCGTCTTGTAGAAAATATGCTACAGAACCTACAAAATGCACAGGCACTGATTTGTATTCTTGATGATTTTTGATATAATGCTGCACAAAATAATCAACCTGATCAAAAATCATTTGTTGAAAAAATGGATGATTTTTATTTTCGATCAAAAAAGGTAAAAACGACGCTAAATAGGCATTTGGATTTTCTTTTTTATAAAAATTAAATTTAACCACATCTGCATCTAAATCGTATTTAGCTCGAAAGATTTGCCCCAAATCATCGGGCATTATTTTTAAAAACAATGCTTTTATCATTAATCTACCAAACGCACTTCCGCTACAATCATCCATCGCCATATAACCCAAAGATTCAATCTTTTGCTGAATATTTTCGCCATCAAAATAAGAAACATTTGAACCTGTTCCATTAATGCAAACAATACCTTTTTCGCCTCTGCCAACAGTTGCATAAACAGCAGCATACGTATCTTCGTGCACATTTACGTTTTTGCAATTTACAAAATACTGCTTGGCAAAATCATAGATCATTTTTCGCGAACGATCTGATCCGCAACCTGCTCCGTAAAAATAAAGTTCAGTAATTTGATCTTTATATTTTACAATATCTGGCACTATATTTATTCTTGTAAGTAATTCGTTAAAAGTAGTTACTTCAGGATTTAGTCCAAGACTTGTTACCGAAGCAATTACTTTATTATTAACATCAAAACATACCCAATCGGCTTTTGTGGAACCACTTTCTACAATTATTTTCATTCACTAAAATTACTTAACAGTATTTAATAATACCGCCATTTCTACCATTTTTGAAGAATAACCGTACTCATTGTCATACCAAGCTACAAATTTAAAAAATGTATCGTTTAATGCAATACCTGCTTTTGCATCGATAATACAAGTATGTGTATCTGACACGAAGTCTTGAGAAACCACATCGTCTTCAACAAACGCCATAATTCCTTTTAATTCATTTTCGCTTGCATTTTTTAGTACAGCCATCACTTCTTCGTACGAAGTGCTTTTGTTTAACTTAACCGTTAGATCAACCACCGATACATCAGCAGTTGGCACACGCATAGACATACCCGTAAGTTTCCCTTTTAATGCAGGAATAACTTTAGCAACTGCTTTTGCCGCACCTGTTGAAGCTGGAATAATATTATTCATTGCTGAGCGTCCGCCTCTGAAATCTTTTTTGGAAGGACCATCAACTGTTGATTGCGTAGCTGTTGCCGCGTGAATTGTTGTCATTAACCCCTCAGCAATTCCAAAGTTATCATTTAAAACTTTTGCCAATGGAGCCAAACAATTTGTTGTACAAGAGGCATTAGAAATAATAGTATCAGATGGTTTTAATTCTTTATCATTTACTCCTAATACAAACATTGGTGCATCTGCTGATGGAGCAGAAATAAGTACTTTTTTTGCGCCTGCATCAATGTGTTTTTGAGCACCTTCTAATTCTTTAAAAATACCTGTACAATCAGCAACAACATCTACTTGCACTTCATTCCATTTTAACAATGAAGGATCTCTTTCTGCAGTTACTCTAATCTCTTTTCCATTTATAATTAAATGTCCGTCAACAACTTCTACAGTTCCATTAAAACGACCATGAACTGAATCGTATTTAATTAAATACGCTAATTGATCAACATCCATTAAATCATTTACAGCTACAACTTCAACGTCATTTCTCTTAGCTGCTTCGCGTAACATTAAACGTCCAATACGTCCAAATCCGTTAATTCCAATTCTTGTTTTCATATTCATTTTTTTATATTGTAATTATATCTGACACTCGCAATAATTCGTTATCTACTGCTGTTTGTCCTTTTATAGCACATTCTAAAGGAGTTAATGCAACTTGATCATTTAACAATCCAACCATTTGATTTCTGCCTCCTTCTAAAAGTGTTTCTACTGCTTTTACACTTAATCTACTTGCTAAAACACGATCAAAACACGATGGCGCTCCGCCACGCTGCATATGACCTAATACAGAAACTCTTACTTCATATTCTGGCAAATTATCTTCTACATATTGTCCTAGCTCAAAAACATTTTTCCCTAATTTTTCGCCTTCAGCAACAATAACTATACTTGATGATTTACCTGATTTTTTACTCTTTTGTAGCGATTCTAATAATCGATCTAAGCCTAAATTTTCTTCAGGAATAATTATCTCTTCTGCTCCTGCTCCAATGCCAGCATTTAAAGCAATATGTCCGGCATCTCTCCCCATTACTTCTACAAAAAATAATCGTTTATGAGAGCTTGCTGTATCTCTAATTTTGTCTACTGCATCAACAACTGTATTTAATGCTGTATCAAAACCAATTGTGTGGCTTGTGCCCGCAATATCATTGTCTATTGTTCCTGGAATTCCCATTACAGGAATATCATATTCTTTGCTCAAAGTCATTGCGCCCATAAAGCTTCCATCCCCACCAATAACAATTAAGGCATCTATATTTGATTCTTTTAATTTTTCATATGCTTGTTTTCTTCCTTCTTCGGTGCGAAAAGCATTACTGCGAGCTGTTTTTAAAATTGTACCTCCTTTGTTTATGATATAGTTGACATCGCGCGGACCTAAGATTTCAAAATCGCCTTCAACCAAGCCTTGAAAACCGCGAAAAACACCAACACAAATTACATTGTGATAAAAACAAGTACGTACTATAGCTCTAATTGCTGCATTCATTCCTGGAGCATCGCCTCCAGAAGTTAATACAGCTATCTTTTTAATTGGGTTGCCCATAACATTTTCCTTTTTAGTAAATTTAAGGAATACTCATCATTTATTCAAGAGCAAGAGCATCTTTATTTTACTTTTAGATATTAAATTTAACCCGTTGGGTGTAATTAAATGATTTGATTTTTAATATTATTTATAGGTCTATCAAAAATGAATTTATTGATATATTGAATCAATGTCAAAGCTGTTATTTTCGCTAAAATTCTTGTTTTAAAGCCTTCAA
>JASLED010000031.1 GCA_030151255.1 Flavobacterium sp. | reverse complement strand
GCAAACACTTATTAGTTCGATATCACTTAGTTTAGGTTTTCGTCTTTGATAAGAAAGTAAAGTATTTTCACTAATTGACTGTAAAACTTCTAAGATTCTTTTGTAATTTGCAAGCAAGTTGTCCATTGGTAAATTTTTGGGTAGGATCTTAAATTTACTGCTTATTATAAGCATGGGCAACTTTTTTTGTTACTTACTCATAATGCACAACGGGTTATAATTGTATTAAACTAAAAAATGTTAATTTTATTTTGTTGAATATTAATAGTCAGTAACTTGTGTTTTATTGAAACAACAGAAGTGAAAAATTAGTCAAATATTTTTGGAAACTACGCAAATAGTGTTACTTTTGCATCCGAAATGACAAAGTAATCATTCTTTTGAATTTGCAAAAAGTGGTACTGGCCTATGGTGTAATGGTAACACAGCTGATTTTGGTTCAGTCGTTCTAGGTTCGAGTCCTAGTAGGCCAACAACAAAAACCTCTTGTGTAATCAAGAGGTTTTTTTATTGTATAAAACTTAAATACAAAAAAGGGAAGTATTCATTCAATACTTCCCTTTTTTGGTTTATGATTTAAAGTTTGGTTTTCTTTTTTCTAAGAATGCAGTTGTTCCTTCAACAAAATCTTTAGTACTAAAACAATCTCCAAAGTTTTTAATTTCTTCATGATATCCGTTAATACCATCTTTAAAGTTTGCATTAATTGATTTGATGGCTCTTGCAATAGCAGAAGATGAATTGTTTGAAATTTTTTCTGCAATGCCTTTTGTGAAATCTAATAATTCCGCTTGTTCTACCACGTGGTTCACTAATCCGAATTCCAAAGCTTTTTGAGCATTAATCATGTCGGCTGTCATAATAAGTTCCATTGCCCTTCCTTTTCCAATCAGTTGAGGTAAACGTTGAGTTCCGCCATATCCAGGAATTAATCCAAGAGTTACTTCTGGCAATCCCATTTTTGCATTTGAAGAAGCTACTCTAAAATGACAAGCCATAGCAAGTTCTAATCCGCCACCAAGCGCAAAACCATTTACAGCTGCAATGATTGGTTTTGTAAAGTTTTGAACATAATCAAATAATAATTCTTGTCCTTTTGCGGCAAGTTGAGATCCTTCGCTTGTATCAAAATTAGAAAACTCTTTAATGTCTGCACCTGCAACAAAGGCTTTTTCTCCGCTTCCTGTAATAATTACCACTCTAACTTCTTTATTTTCTTCTAGTTGTGATAATGCCTGATTTAGCTCTTCAATTGTAGGTTTGTTTAAAGCGTTTAATTTTGTTGGTCTGTTAATGGTTACAACAGCAATGTAATTTGCAATGTCAATTAAAATATTTTCGAATTTCATAGTTTTTTTAGTTTATACGTTAGGTTATGGGCAAGGTAACAAAAAAGGTTGTTCCTCGTCCTTCTTCTGTTTCAAAGTTAATAGTTCCGTTGTAATTTTCAACAATATTTTTAATAATACCAAGTCCTAATCCCATACCGCTAGATTTGGTTGTAAACTTCGGTTCAAAGATTCTAGATTTATCAGCAATTGTTACTCCAGTTCCATTATCGGAAATAGCAATTACAATGTTAGAATGATGTTTGTATACTTTTACATTAACTTCTGGATTTAGTTTATTTGACGGAATGGCTTGAATGGCATTTTTGACTAAATTGGTAATAATTCGAATTAATTGTGTTTTGTCAATCGTAGTAAATAACTCTTCTTCAATAGGTTGAAAACGAATAAAATCTTCTGTAAAAATTTCTAACGAAAGCTTAATTGCTTTAACTACATTAATTCTTTCGTTTTGTTGAGCTGGCATAGAGGCAAAGCTAGAAAATGCAGACGCAATTGATGACATCGTATCGATCTGACCAATTAATACTTCAGAATATTCTTTTACTTTATTTTTAATATCCGGATCATTTGGGTCAAAACGACGTTCAAAACTCTGTACCGTTAATCGCATTGGAGTAAGCGGATTTTTAATTTCGTGCGCAACTTGTTTGGCCATTTCTCGCCAAGCCTGTTCTCGTTCGGTTTGGGCAAGTTTTAGATATGATTCGTCTAGCTTTTCTACCATATCGTTATAAGCTTCAATAAGACTCGAAATTTCTTTACTGGTAGGTATATTTTCTATTTTTTCGTTTTTCTGTCCCAATTTTGTACTGGTTATTTTTATACTTAATTGGTTTAAACTTTGTGTAATGTAGTTTGATAGAAAGTAAGAAATAACAATAGACATAATAAGCATAATTAAATATACTTGTCCGAATTTATAAATAAAATTCTGTACTTCAGAGTCGTAAAATTCTGTTTCTTCGGGATATGGAATTTTTAAAATCCCCAATGGTTTGAATTGTAAATCTTTTAAATATTTATATACAATTCGTATACGTGCATCATCTATTTCTTCTACGTCAATAACGCGTTTGATGGGCGATGATTTTATTGTTTTTAATATAATAGGAGGAATGTTGGTTTGAATGCTATCTATTGAAAAAGTTCCTCTTGATGAAAGAATGAGCTTTCCATCCAAATCCATAATATTTATTTCGGTGTTGTGGATAGATGCTATTTCGTGAATTCTGTCCTTAAAGATCAATAAAAGATTATCCTCCGTTAACTCATAAGGAGTTGTAGTAAGTACATAATTAATATTTTCGGTAATAGAACTTTCTTTTCTCTCTAATCTAAATTGATGATATGTGCGCGCTTCTTCTTTAAATTGATAAACAGAAACGGCAGAAATAAGTATCGATGAAATGATACTTAAGAAAATTAGGGAAAAGAAAATTCTATTTTGTAGCGAAAATTTTTTTTTCAATATGAATTTATCCTTCATTCCTGTCATTTCGTTGTCGTATATTCTTATAAAGCTTTATACCAAACATCAGTAAAATAGCCAAACTAAGCAGTCCAACTACACCAAAAATCCAATTAAAAGCATTTTTTAAAAATACTAAAAAAATAACAGAGAATAAAATTATTGTAGCACCTTCGTTCCAAATTCTAAAAAATGAAGATGTTTTTTGCAGTTTGTCTTGATTTATTTGCTTTACAAAATTGTTGCAAACCATGTGATAAACCAATAGTAAAACCACAAAAAGTAGTTTTACATGCATCCAAGGTTGTTGTAACAAAATAGGATTGTAAATCAACATTGAAACACCAAAAATAGTTGCTAAAATAGCCGCTGGCCAAGTAATTATTTTCCAGAGCCTGTTGATCATTATGGTATATTGTGGTTTTAAAATCGATTGTTCTATCTCAGATTTTGTTTTAGCTTCTACATAATAAACAAATAGCCGAACAATGTAGAAAAGTCCAGAAAACCAACAAACAATAAAAATTACATGAAGGGCTTTAAGATATAAATACATAAATTATTGCTTTTGCCATTGAGTAATCCAAGTTGCTATTGCATCAATAAAATCGTCATTATCATTCAAGCAAGGAATTGTTGTAAATGATTCTCCACCGTGATGTAAGAATTCTTCTTTTGCTTCCATTCCAATTTCTTCCAAGGTTTCCAAACAATCAGCAACAAATGCTGGCGTTACAATTGCAAGCTTTTTTACGCCATTTTCAGCCAATGAATTAACTGTTTTATCTGTAGGTGGCTGTAGCCATTTATCTGGGCCCAAACGAGATTGAAAGGTATTTGTATATTTTTCAGTAGGAATATTTAATTGCTCAACAACTTGGCGTGTTGTTTCTAAACACTGATGACGATAACAATTTTTATGTGCAATGGATGGTGTAACGCAACAAGAACCATCTATTTTACAATGTGATTTTGTTGTGTCTGATTTATAAATATGACGCTCTGGAACACCGTGATAAGAGAATACAATATGATCCCAGTCATTTTGCTCTAAATGTGTTTTGATTGAATTACTCAAAGCATTAATGTATTCTTTTTTATTGTAAAATGCAGGTAAGCTAGTAATTTTCATTTCTGAAAAATATTGCTTGCGCAATTTTTCTGCTAAAACTTCAATAGTTTCTGTAGTTGCCATAGCAAATTGCGGATACAAAGGAATCATTAAAACATCGGTTACTCCTTTGTTTTTTAATTCTTGTAAACCTGTTTTAATTGATGGTTCGCCATAACGCATTGCTAATGCAATGGGTAAATCTATTTTTTTTTGAAGCTTTTGTTGCTGACGTTCTGAAATAACAATTAAGGGCGAGCCTTCTGGCCACCAAATTTTTTGGTAAGCTGCTGCAGATTTTTTTGGACGTGTGTTTAATATAATACCTTTTACAAGAAAAGCTCTTAATAAATAAGGCATGTCAATCACTCTTTCATCCATTAAAAATTCGTCCAAATAAGGTTTTACATCCTTTGCTGTTGGTGATTTAGGCGAGCCTAAGTTTACTAATAAAATTCCTTTCATTATTGATTATTTGAGTTTAACGACATTAAATATTTTTTGGGTGTTGTGCCAAATTTCTTTTTAAATGCAGAAATAAAATGGCTGGCAGAACTGTAGCCAATTCTAAGCCCAACTTCGTTTACATTACAATTACCCTGATCTAATAATTTACGGGCGTATTCCATTTTATAATCAAATAAAAAGCTAAAAACCGAATCGCCATAAATTTGTTTAAAACCAATTTTTAGCTTTTTTATGTTTAATCCAATTTCATCTGCTAATTCTTGCAATGTAGGCGGCTCAGTCATTCTACTTAGTATAATGTCTTTTGCCTTTCTAATTTTTATTACATCTTCTTCGTCAGATAAAAAAGGACAATTATCTATATTTTGATTTTCATTGTGATTAAACAATAAACTAATCAATTCGTATGTTTTTCCTGTATAATACAAATGTTTGATTGAAGGATGCATCGAACAATTAAATATTTGGTTCAATACAATTGCCATTGACGGAATAATTGTTTTTTCCTTGTAATATTTTTTTTCTTTGTTTTCTTCGTTTAAAAAACCAATAAATTCTGCTTCAGAAGAAAAAAGTGAATGAAACTTTTTGATAGGGATAAGTAAGCAAATAATAGCCGAATTTTCACTTACATTTAAATGAATAGGTAGCTGTTTTTGTGGATTATACAGAAGTAAAGATTGGTTTTCTTGCAATGGCATTGTGTAAGCACCTTGGTTGTATACAAACAAACCTTTGCCTTTTAAGCAAAAATAAAATTGAATAATATCTGTACCTAATTCTTTCTGAAAAACAATCTGATTTACGCTGTTGTTTTCAATCTTAAAAACAGAAAATTGCTTGTCAATAATTATTTCCTCGATGGGACTCATAGCGTTATTTTTTAAAATGTGTAAGATTCTAAAATGTTTATTTTTTATTTAGAACAATTCTATATAAAGACCTTTCGAACCCTTGTGTTGATTGCAAATGTACTGTATTATAGTGAAATAATAATAATCTAAATACAATTTCTTTGAGCGTTATTAATAGTCCCTGTAGCGTTACTTTTATAGATTCATTAGTTATACATTTGCGTACTTTTGAAAATAAGTGTAGTATGGAAATCATAGATAAAGCCAAATCAACTACTTTTTATGCAGTAGGTTTAAGCTATAAAAAAGCAGATGCAGAAATGCGCGGAAAATTTAGTTTAAGCGAAGAGGCTCAGCAAAATCTATTGAAACAAGCAAAGGAAGAAGGCATTGAAAGTTTAATCGTTATGTCAACTTGTAACCGAACAGAAATTTACGGTTTTGCCCAACATCCGTTTGAGCTAATCAAATTATTATGTGATAATAGTAATGGAACAGTTGATGATTTTAGACAAGTAGCCTCTATTTATAAAAACAACGAAGCCTTGCGTCATCTTTTTCGTGTAGGTACCGGATTAGATAGTCAAATTTTAGGTGATTTTGAAATCATCGGGCAAATTAAAAAAGGTTTTATTCAATCGAAAGAATTGGGCTTAAGTACCAATTATTTTGAACGATTGGTAAATGCAGTAATCCAAGCAAGCAAGCGCATTAAGAATGAAACGGAATTGAGTTCTGGGG
>JASLED010000016.1 GCA_030151255.1 Flavobacterium sp. | reverse complement strand
CGACTTAAAAAGCAACGTTTTAAGCTGTTCTAATTTTACCTTTTCAGCATACTTTTTAAAAAACAAACCTCACTTAAAGAGACTTAAACGAGGCTGATTTTTTTAGGTTTTACCTTAAAAAGGAGTTGTGCAACAGTTACCGATGTCGGTAGCAGTTTTTATTAAAATGGTAATTCGTATTTGTTTTCAAGGAATTTAATTAAATCTTCTCTTTTTGCAAATAGTTTTCTTATCAATGGATTATTCGCAAGTTTGTTACCACTATTTACAGTTGTGGATTGCGCTTAAGCGAATTAATAAATCTTCAACTAACCGATGTAAAATCAGACAGCGATTTACTGTTAATACAACAAAGCAAAGGAAATAAAGATAGGTTGGTGGCTTTACCTGATAAGCTATTAATTTTACTGAGGGAATATTATATTGCATACAAACCCAAAGTATTTTTATTTGAAGGCGCTAATAATACAAAATACAGCGAAAGAAGTATTCAGTTAGTTTTAAAAAAGGCAATGAAAAAAGCACAAAATAACAACCTACACCAAATTAAAAACGACCTTAGTTTTTTTACGAGCGTCAAACCGTTACAATTTCCGTAAAAGAAATGCTGTCTGACCGAAGGGAAATCGAAGATTCACGAATACTAAAACAAAATAACAACAGTGAGTAGTTCATTTCTTTTCGGAAATAAAACGCAGTTTGACCATAAAAAAAGTAGAGTCTTGATTTTTTTGTTTCCCCACATACTCTGCTCTCGCAGACTTTGCATCAAGACAAAAGAAAAAATAAAACCACCCAACCAAAACCGACCTACAACAAAAAAGCGAGCGTCCAAACATTAAAAAAAGTGTAAAATAAAAAGCTGTCTGACCGAAGGAAGTTCTTTTTATTTCGCTTTTAAAATACATTTGGACCGTATTTTTGTTTAGTCGAGGCACTTTTGGTTTCTTTTTGGTGCTTCAAAAAGAAAGAATAACTTCTTTTCGGAAATAAAACGCAGTTTGACCGTGAAAAAAGTAGAGTCTTGATCTTTTGATTCTTTAGCATCAAGGCAAAAGAAAAAATAAAACCACTAAATTCTAATCTAAGAGCAACACAAAATCAATCGCCAAACTAAAACCGACCTACAACAAAAAAGCGAGCGTCCAAACATTGAAAAAAGTGTAAAATAAAAAGCTGTCTGACCGAAGGAAGTTCTTTTTATTTCGCTTTTGAAATACATTTGGACCGTATTTTTGTTTAGTCGAGGCACTTTTGGTTTCTTTTTGGTGCTTCAAAAAGAAAGAATAACTTCTTTTCGGAAATAAAACGTAGGTTGACCGTAAAAAAAGTAGAGTCTTGATTTTTTTGTTTCCCCACATACTCTGCTCTCGCAGACTTTGCATCAAGGCAAATCGCAGATTAATTTCATTCAGTCGCAAGCTCTAGTCACGACCTCCAACATAAAATATAAACCTAGGCGTAAAAATGAAAAGAATAATTTTAGTTAAAATATGTGCCGCTAAAAATAAATATTCTAAAAAAACACCCAAATTATGACCCAATTACGACGAATTGCACCCAAGTTACGACCCAATTACGACGAATTGCACTCAAGTTACGACCCTATTATGACGAATTGCATCCAAGTTACGACCCAATTACGACGAATTGTACCCCAATTACGACCCTATTACGACCCTATTACGACCAAGTTACGACTAGGTTACGACCAAGTTACGACCTAACAATGACCCAACAACGACCTAATTACAAGAATCCAATCATTTAAACAGAAAATAATCCACAATATCGAATAAAAAGCAAACGCTTATAGTATTCAAACTATAAGCGTTTTTATCATATTTATGAATTCTGTTTTGTATCTGATATAATTAGCTCTCTCAACAACACACTCTGAGGCAAATCATAAGCAAACTTAATAGTCCTTGCTACATCAATAGCCTGAATGCGATTAGCGCCAGAGGTTTTCATCCATTCTTTGTATCCTTCTTTAATATCTTCGCTGGTTGTATGGCTTAGTAGTTCTGTTGCTACTGCTCCTGGCTCAACAGAAATAATACGCACGTTATACGGACTAAGTTCTAATCGAGCCGTTTGCGTCACGCCTCTTACAGCATATTTACTAGCGCAGTAAGCCGCATGATTGTGAAACGGCATTACACCCGCTATAGAAGAAACATTAATAATAGTTCCTGTTTGTCTTTCTTTCATATCTCCCATTACCGCTTGCATACCGTTCATTACGCCCAATACATTTATATCAAGCATTTTTTTCCATTCATCCGGATGCTGAGTAGCCAAATCTCCCAAAAGCATAACCCCCGCATTGTTAATTAAAAGGTCGGTTTTGCCATAAATTAATTCTGCTTCTCTTATTGCCTTTTCAAAGGCATCTTTGTCAGCTACATCTACAGATCTGCATAGAGTATGAGGCAAGTTTAAGGCTTCCATTTTATCTAATCTTCTTGCCAGCAACAGCAAAGGGTGTCCGCTATGGGCAAATTCTTTTGCTAGTTCTATACCAAAACCAGAACTAGCTCCTGTAATTACTACTAATTTCTTTTCCATTTTTTGTGAATTATTTGAAGGTAATTTACGTATAATATTGGTTATTTGGTTTGTAGTTGCTTTTTTTATGTTGATATTGTGAAAATTGGGAATAAAAAGATAGATTAAAATCCATAAGGTTGATAGTAACAAAGCAAAAGCTACTTTTAATGAAGATTTTGTAATAGTTTATCTGGATGATAGCTAAAATTTCAGTGCGTTATTGCCAATGTTAAACACTGCATTCAATTCTTTTATAATAATACGATACACAATCAATATTGTTTCTGCACAATAAAACAACAGTAAAAGATGATTTTAAAGCAATTAGAGCAATTATCGCATAAGAATCATATGGTTTTATGGTTGTTCGTTAAATCGGTCTAAAAAACGCCTGTATTTGTTTTGTCGTTCTAAAATTAAAAAATAGCCTAAATCAACAAAACAAACATCTTATTTCTTACTTGTAAGGTTGCATTTATTGAATTACTTTAGTGCACTTTAAAACCAATTATGAAACATATAACTTATAACCGAAAAGATCTATCCGATCAAACTCTTATTACTCTGTATAAAAGGCTGTTAAAGCCTCGTATGATTGAAGAAAAGATGCTTATTCTTATTCGTCAGGGTAAAGTATCTAAGTGGTTTTCAGGTATAGGACAAGAAGCAATTTCTGTCGGAATAGTAGCTTCCTTAGAAAAGGACGAATATGTATTGCCAATGCACCGCAACTTAGGTGTTTTTACTTCAAGAGACATTCCTTTATATCGCTTATTTTCTCAATGGCAAGGTAAAGCCAACGGATTTACCAAAGGTAGAGAGCGTTCTTTCCACTTTGGTACGCAAGAATACCATATTGTTGGAATGATTTCTCACTTAGGCCCTCAATTGGGTGTAGCTGACGGAATTGCTTTAGCACACAAATTGAGAAAAGAGAAAAAAATAACAGCTGTTTTTACTGGAGAAGGAGCAACTTCTGAAGGAGATTTCCACGAAGCGCTAAACGTTGCTTCTGTTTGGGATTTACCCGTATTGTTTGTTATCGAAAATAATGGTTATGGTTTATCTACGCCAACCAACGAGCAATATCGCTGTGAACATTTGGCGGATAGAGCGCAAGGATACGGCATGGAAAGCCATATTATTGACGGAAATAACATTTTAGAAGTATATACGCAAATTAATGCTATTGCGGCTTCAATGCGCGAAAATCCTCGTCCTGTTTTGATTGAGTTTTTAACTTTTAGAAGACGTGGACACGAAGAGGCGAGTGGTACAAAATATGTTCCGCAAGAACTAATGGACGAATGGGAAAAGAAAGATCCTGTTGAAAATTATAGAGAATATTTAAAAGAAATAGGTGTGTTAACCAACGCAATGGACGAAGAAATTCGCCAAGCGTTTAAAGAAGAAATTGATCACGATTGGAAATTAACGCAAGAAGAAGAACCAATTGTTGCCAATTTAGAAACAGAATTAAACGATATGTATGCGCCGTTTACCTATGAGGATTTTCCGATGGAAACAGAAACAACAAATATTCGTTTAATTGATGCCATTACAGATGCTTTAAAACAATCGTTTGAACGTCATCCAGAATTGGTAATTATGGGACAAGATATTGCCGAATATGGAGGAGCTTTTAAAGTAACGGATGGTTTTGTAGATTTATTCGGAAAAGAGCGCATTCGCAATACACCAATTTGTGAAAGTGCTGTTGTTTCTGCTGCAATGGGCTATTCTATCAACGGTGGAAAAGCAATTATGGAAATGCAATTTGGCGATTTCGTATCTACAGGGTTCAATCCAATTGTAAACTATTTGGCTAAAATTCATTACCGTTGGAACGAAAAAGCAGATGTTATTATTCGTATGCCTTGTGGTGGTGGAACCCAAGCTGGTCCTTTCCACTCGCAAACCAACGAAGCTTGGTTTACAAAAACACCTGGCTTAAAAGTGGTTTATCCTGCTTTCCCAGTAGATGCAAAAGGATTGATGAATACGGCAGTAAACGATAATAATCCGGTTATTTTCTTTGAACATAAACAATTATACAGAAGCATTTATCAAGAAGTTCCAACTAATTACTATACAATTCCATTCGGAAAAGCAAGTTTAATTAGAGAAGGAGAAGATGTAACTATTATTTCGTTTGGTGCTGGAGTACATTGGGCTTTAGAAACATTGGATAAAAATCCAACCATTAAGGCAGATCTTATCGATTTGCGTTCGCTTCAACCTTTAGATGAAGAAACTATCTATAAATCGGTTAAAAAAACAAATAAAGTTATAATTTTGCAAGAAGACACTCTATTTGGAGGAATTGCAAGTGATATATCAGCAATGATTATGGAGAATTGCTTCGAACACTTAGATGCACCAGTAAAACGTGTAGCAAGTATAGAAACAGCCATCCCATTTGTGAAAGCTTTAGAAGATCAGTTTTTACCTAAAGGTAAATTTGAGGCAGCGTTATTAGAACTGTTAGCCTACTAATTAAGAAAGAACTACACAACAAATATATATGAGTAACACAATTACACAAACAGATTTTAATTTTCCAAACCAAAAAAGCGTTTATCACGGAAAAGTCAGAGAAGTTTACACCATTGGCGATGATTTATTAGTAATGGTTGCTACCGACAGACTTTCTGCTTTTGATGTTATTATGCCCAAAGGAATTCCTTATAAAGGACAAATCTTAAATCAAATTGCAACAAAATTTATGGAAATGACACAAGATATCGTGCCAAATTGGCTGATAGCTACGCCAGATCCAAATGTTGCAGTAGGTAAGATATGCACACCGTTTAAAGTAGAAATGGTAATTCGAGGTTATTTAGCTGGACATGCAGCGCGCGAATATGCGCAAGGAAAAAGAATGTTATGTGGTGTTGTTTTACCAGACGGACTGAAAGAAAATAGTAAATTGCCAGAACCTATTATAACTCCTTCTACTAAAGAAGATATTGGTTTGCATGATGTAGATATTTCTAGAGAAGATATTTTAGCCCGCAATATTGTAAGCGAAGACGATTATTTGATTTTAGAACAATATACAAGAGCACTATATCAAAGAGGAGCTGAAATTGCAGCAAATAGAGGTTTGATTTTAGTGGATACCAAATACGAATTTGGTAAAACAAAAGAAGGTCAAATTGTTTTAATAGATGAAATTCACACGCCCGATTCTTCGCGTTATTTCTATGCAGAGGGCTATGAAGAGCGTCAGGCAAAAGGAGAGGCACAAAAACAATTGTCTAAAGAATTTGTAAGACAATGGTTAATTGCACATGACTTTCAGGGTAAAGAAGGGCAAGTAGTGCCTGAAATGAGTGATGAATATATTCAAACTATTTCAGATCGCTATATCGAACTTTACGAACATATTATAGGAGAAAAATTTGTAAAAGCAGATGTTTCGAATATTAATGAAAGAATAGAAAAAAATGTTAATGCATTTTTAAAATCATAAATCCATAAGCGTAAAAGTTATGATGTTATTAGATAGTTTAAAATGGCGTTATGCTACAAAACGTTACAACAGCAATGTAAAGCTAGCAGATAGTCAAGTGTTAAAAGTTGTTGAAGCAGCTCGTTTAGCACCAACTTCATCAGGATTACAACCTTTTGAAATGATTTTGATTAAGAATCAAGAAGTAAAAGAAAAATTATTTCCAATTGCAATGAATCAAACACAAGTAAAAGATTGCTCACACGTTTTGGTTTTTGCAGCATGGGATTCTTATACAGATGAACGTTTTGATGCTGTTTTTAACAACATGGAAGCTACTCGTTCTTTAGAAAAAGGCGCAATGGATGATTATAAAAATTCACTAAAAGCTAATTTCGGAAAATTATCAGCTCATAGTCAATTCGAGCATGCAGCACGTCAGGCTTATATTGCATTTGGAATGGCAATTGCAGCCGCAGCAGAATTGAAAATTGATGCTTCACCAATGGAAGGATTTCACAACGACCAAATGGACGAATTCTTAGGCTTAAACAAAAGAGGATTAAAAAGTGTTACCATTTTAGCAATGGGAGAGCGCGATACAGAAAATGATTGGCTAATGCCTTTAGAAAAAGTACGCTTCGCAACCGAATCGATCCTTACAATTATAGAATAATTTATTAGCCCTTGCAGTTATTTTTGCAAGGGCTTTTTTATTTCGCCTAAATTATTGGTTTCTCAATTGAAAGCTAAATTTTAAGATATGATTTTTATATTATTATTGTTTTATGCAATATACTGATTATCTTGTAATAAAGAATAGTTAGAATTGATAATAAACAAGTGCTATAAATTAGCTTTTTACATTTGAATCTTTTATATTCGTAACCTGTAAAATAGTACATTACACGATGAGTAAAAATGATAAAAACACAGCTCTTTCTTTCGAAGACTTTAAGAAAGAGGTTATTCAAGATTATACCATAGCTAAGATCAGTAGAGAATGTAGTTTACTTGGTCGTCGTGAGGTTTTAACTGGTAAAGCTAAATTCGGAATCTTTGGTGATGGTAAAGAGGTACCTCAGTTAGCATTGGCTAAAGCATTTCAGAATGGCGATTTTAGATCAGGTTATTATCGTGACCAAACTTTTATGATGGCAATTGGCGAGCTTTCTATCGAGCAGTTTTTTGCAGGATTGTTTGGCGATGCTAATATAGATAACGATCCAATGTCTGGTGGACGTCAAATGGGTGGGCACTTTGCTACACATAGTTTGGACGAAAACGGAAATTGGAAGAAATTAACTCAACAAAAAAACTCAAGTGCAGATATTTCTCCAACAGCAGGGCAAATGCCACGTTTGTTGGGTTTAGCACAGGCTTCTAAATATTATAGAGAATTTCCACAGGCAGACAAAAGCGAAAACTTTTCTATTACAGGAAACGAAGTAGCTTGGGGAACAATTGGAAATGCTTCTACTTCAGAAGGATTATTTTTCGAAACAATCAATGCTGCTGGTGTATTACAAGTACCAATGGTAATGAGCGTTTGGGACGATCAGTATGGTATTTCTGTACACGCAAAATACCAAACTACAAAAGAAAATATCTCTGAAATTTTAAAAGGATTTCAACGTGATGAAAACGGTAATGGATATGAAATCTTACGTGTTAAAGGCTGGGATTACGCATCTTTGATAGAAACGTATGCAAAAGCATCAAAAATAGCTAGAGAAGAACATGTTCCTGTTTTAATTCACGTACAAGAATTAACTCAACCACAAGGACACTCTACTTCTGGATCGCACGAGCGTTACAAAAGCAAAGAGCGTTTGGAGTGGGAAGCAGAAAAAGACTGTTTATTGCAAATGAGAAATTGGATTGTTGAATCTAATTTAGCAACTGTAGAAGAGTTAGATGCTTTAGACAAAGATCTTAAAAAACAAGTACTTGACGGTAAAAAAGCGGCTTGGAACAATTATTTAAATCCAATTATTGAAGAGCGAAACGAATTAGTTGCTGTATTGCAACAAGTTGCAGCGCAAAGTGCTAATGCAGTATTTATTCAACGCTTTATTGACGAATTACAAGCAGCAAAAGAGCCAATACGTAGAGATATTATGGCTATAGCAAGAAAAATACTTCGTTTAGTAATTCAAGAAAATGGAAAAGAACTTTTAATACAATTCATTGAAAAGTATTATGCTAAAGTTCAACCAAAATATAGTTCGCATTTAATGTCTGCTTCAGATAAAAAAGCAGAATTAGTTGCAGCAGTTGAACCAACTTATGCAGAGGATGCAGAAGAGGTAGATGCTCGTGTAATTTTAAGAGACAACTTCGATCATATTCTTTCAAATCACGCTAATGTTTTAGTATTTGGAGAAGATTCTGGAAACATTGGTGACGTAAACCAAGGCTTGGAAGGAATGCAAGAAAAACACGGATTAAATCGTGTGTCGGATGCAGGTATTCGCGAAGCTACTATTTTAGGTCAAGGAATTGGATTGGCAATGCGTGGATTACGTCCAATTGCAGAAATTCAATATTTAGATTATTTATTGTATGCAATTCAAATTATGAGTGATGATTTGGCTACGCTACAATACAGAACAGTAGGTAAACAAAAAGCACCATTAATTGTTAGAACACGTGGACACCGTTTGGAAGGAATTTGGCATTCAGGTTCGCCAATGGGAATGATTATAAACTCTATTCGTGGAATGCACGTTTTAGTTCCAAGAAATATGACTAAAGCAGCAGGATTTTACAATACGTTGTTAGAATCTGACGAACCAGCTTTGTTAATTGAGTGTTTGAATGGTTACCGTTTAAAAGAAAAAATGCCTACTAATATTGGTGAATTTAAAACGCCAATTGGTGTGGTAGAAACTATAAAAGAAGGTAACGATTTGACAATTGTTTCTTACGGATCTACTTTAAGAATTGTGGAGCAAGCTGCAAAAGAATTGTTAGAAGTAGGTATTGATGTAGAAATTATCGATGCGCAAAGTTTACTTCCTTTTGATATTAACCACGATGTAGTGAAGAGTTTGGCTAAAACGAATCGCTTGTTAGTAGTAGACGAAGACGTACCTGGAGGAGCTTCTGCTTATTTGTTACAACAAATTTTGGAAGTACAAAAAGGATACCGTCACTTAGATAGCGAACCACAAACGTTGACAGCAAAAGCACATCGCCCAGCTTATGGTACAGACGGAGATTATTTCTGTAAACCATCTGCGGAAGATGTATTTGAAAAAGTATACGCGTTGATGCACGAAGCGCAACCAAATAAGTTTCCAAAACTTTATTAAAATAAAAAAAGCTGTTTCAGATTCTGAAGCAGCTTTTTTCGTTAAGTGTATGTAAAATGTGTAGTGTACTATTTTCTTTTAAGGAAATTTATTATTAAAACTTTCTCTAATTTTTGAAAATGCAATTCCCATCTGATTTTCTACTGTTTTAATAGATATATTTAAATGATCTGCTATTTCTTGGTATTTCAATCCTTCTAATCTTAGGTTAATTATCTCTTGACAACGATTGGGTAAATTTTTGATAACCTGAAGCATTTTTTCGGTTGTTGTTTCTTGGTTTTTATCTGATTCATTCTCAATATCGTTCAGTGCTTCAATTTGTAATTTATGCGCTAATTTTTCTTGCTTTTCTATTTGTTTTAAATTTTGTAAATAATTATTGTAAGACATAGTGTATAGATAACTTTTTAAAGAAGTATGAATTTCTATTTCTGCTCTTTTGGTCCATAGTGTAATAAATGTTGATTGCACTATTTCTTCGGCTGTATCCAAATCTTTTGTAAAGCTCTTTATATAAACACATAAAGGCTTGTAATATGCCTCAAAAACAGCTTTAAAAGCTTTTTCGTTATTGTTTTTAATGGCTTGAAAAAGAAAAGAATCTTGCATCGTTATCAGTGTCTTTTTGTAATTCAAATAGAGTTATTAAATATTTTTTAAAAAAAGTTTAAAATTCTTTGGGGGTAAAACTTCATTTCTGCATCATAGCTATAAATCAACTTACATTTTTAAATTGGAAACACTAATTATTAAATATCTAAATGGAACTTTAACACAAGCAGAAGAGTTTGAGTTAAACTTGTGGCTTCAAGAACCTAAGAATCAAAAAGTATTCCAAGAAATGATTCGTATTCAATACCATTTAGATACGATTAGTACAGATGTTAATACAACTGAATCATATAAAAGTGTGTTGGCGAATATACAAATAAAATCTAAAAACAATAAAAATAATAATAAATATTTTGCATATTATTTAGTAGCTTCTCTTTTAATTGGTTTTTTTGTTGCTAATTTTTTATTTTTCAAAAAAGAAAATTCACCTGTTAATTTAGAATCGGTTTCAGAAATTACTTTAGTGTTAGAAGACGGAACTATTCAAACAATTAAAGAAGGAGAAGAGAAGGAAGTAAAGCGAAAAGACGGTAGTTATGTTTCAACACAAAATAACGACGAACTATCTTATAGCGCTTCATCAGAAAAGAATAAAGATTTAATTTTTAATACATTAATTGTTCCTAATGGAAAAACATTTAGAGTTGTTCTTTCTGATGGATCAAGAGTTGTAATCAATTCTGGTACAAAATTTAAATATCCAATAGAATTTGCATCAACCAAAGAAAGAAGAGTTTACTTAGAAGGAGAAGCTTATTTTGAAGTAATTACCAACCCAGCAAAACCTTTTATTGTAGAAACTCCAAATATTGATGTAAAAGCCTTAGGAACAGGTTTTAATGTTACATCTTATACAGCAGATGAAAAAATATATGCAGTATTGGTGCATGGAAAAATAGAGGTAGAAAACACTAAAAATACAAATGAAAAAGTTGTTTTAAAACCAAATCAGCTAGTCGATTTTTCAAATAATACATTATCGGTAGAAAATGTAAATCCTGAAAAATATATTGCATGGATAAATGGCGATTTATTATTTATTGGCGAACCGATGCAGGATGTGTTTAATCGATTAGAACGAAAATTTGACTTAAAAATAATTAATAACAGCGATAGATTTGATGATATTGTTCTTACAGCAAAATTTAGAAATGAATCTATCGAAGATATTTTAAAAACTTTTAAAGCTTATACTAATTTTAGTTATAGTGTTAATTCAAAAACAATCTATATAACCAATAACTAAGTAATTACCGATTTTAAAAGCGCGTGGCCGTAGCTTTTAAATCATCCTATATTACTTAAATCAACTAATAATTATTATGAAGAAACAATTTGTACAAAGTATGATAGATACCTTTGTCATAAAATCTGTGCCCAAAAAGCATCGACTGATGTTTTCGTTTTTCTTAACGGGTGCAGCACTTTTTGGTACGTCTAATACATACGGGCAAGACGAAAAAGTGACCTTGAATATGAACAAAGTATCATTGTCAAAAGCTTTTCAATTAATTGAAAATCAAACAAAGTATCAGTTTTTTTATAACTCAAAAGACTTTAATATAAATGACAAAGTAAGTATTTCTACAAAAGATACTCCACTTTCGAGCGTATTGCAAAAGCTATTGTCAGATAAAAATTTATCGTACACAGTGGTTGGCAATCAAATTGTATTGAAGAAAGAGGCTATAACAAATTCTAATACATCAACGTCAAATAGTCTTTTAACAAAAGCTGCTAATCAATCTGCAACTATTAGCGGTATTGTACGAGATGAAACTGGCGTTCCATTAATAGGTGTTGCAGTGGTTATTGAAGGTACACAGAAAGGAACTTTAACAGATCTTGACGGGCAGTTTACTCTTGATGTAGAAAAAGATCAAAAAACATTGATTTTTTCTCTTATCGGATTAAAAACTAAAAAAGTAATCCTTACAGGTCAAAACAATCTATCTATCGTTATGCAAGAAGATAACGTAGAGTTAGGGGAGATTGTAATGATTGGTTACGGAAGTCAACGAGCTCAGGATGTTACAGGTGCAGTTTCTAGTGTAAATACCAATGAGTTAAATCAATCGTCAATTGGCGAAATTGGTATAGATAAAGCATTGGGAGGTCTTATTAAAGGAGTACAAGTGTCTCAGCCCTCAGGACGTCCAGGTGCTGCTGCACGTTTAAACATTAGAGGTATAACTTCTCCGTTATCGTCATACGGATTAAATCAACCTTTATATGTTGTAGACGGTGTTCCTTTTAATATGGATGCTATGCAAGGCGCTAATCCATTGCAAACCATTGCTGCTTCAGAAATAGAATCGATTGATATTCTAAAAGATGCTGCTGCAACTTCTATTTTTGGGTCTAGAGGCGCAAATGGCGTTGTTATTATTCAAACAAAAAGAGGAACAAAGGATAAAGATCCTAAAATAACATTTTCTACCTCAACAACAATTGCTACGCCAATTAAAAAGGTAAATTCGTTAAACGCACAACAGTATAAGAGCTTTTACAACTCATTAATGCAAAATTCTGTAGATGCAATGAATAAGGGAGAATTAGATCCTTTCTTTGCTTTCGATTTAGAGAATATTGCAAATGTAGAAATCGATTACGATACTTTTGAGGTAAAATACAACGGTATGCGTGAAGATTATTTCGGAACTGCTGATACAGATTGGAATAAAGAGGTTTTTAGAAATCCATCATATACTTATCAGGCAAATTTCGGATTAAGTGGCGGGTCTGATCGTTCGGTTTATAACATGCGTTTATCAGCTATAGATCAACAAGGTTTGGTTTTTACAGATAAAATGAAACAATATACTTTTGGATTAAGTTTAGATTCAGATATTTCTAAAAAAGTTAAAATGGGAGGAACTATTAATGTTGCTCACACAAATTCAGATGCTGGAGAAGATTTAACTTTAGGCTTATCAGGTATCAATACTTATATTGCAAAAGCAAGACCAGACTTACCTGTTTATGGCGAAAACGGAAAGCTACTAGGACAGCCAAATTATCAGTATGGTTTTATGACTTTGGAACCTAATCCTGTGATGACCTTGCAGAAAAAAGGAAAACAAAAAGCATATAATCTTATTGCTAATTCCTATTTAGAAGTAAAACCTGTAGAAAATTTAACGTTAAAGGCAGATGTTAACGCAGCTGTATTTAATAGCAAATCAAGCATGTTTACACCAAAAATTGCTGATACAGATTTTGTGTTTTTTTCAAACGATTCTTACTTAAGAGAATATAATGGAACTGTAGAATCTATAACAACAAACCTAACTGCTGATTATAAATTATATATCAACGATCATAATTTAGGGTTTTTAGTAGGAACAGCTTGGGATTATACAGACTTTACAAGTGATTCTCAAATGTTTGCTGGTTTTCCTGATGATCATGTTTTAACAAATCCTTCTTCTGCAAGACAAGTAATAGGTTATACAGGCGTACATTCTAGAACAGGATTAAATTCTGTATTTGCACGTGCTACCTATAATTATTTAAATCGTTATACCGCAACGGCAAACTTTAGAAGTGATGCATCATCAAAATTTGGACCAGGCAATAAACGAGCTTATTTTCCTTCTCTTTCTGTAGGTTGGACAATTTCGAATGAGAATTTTATGGCTGAGTTTTCTAAATTAGATTTTCTGCGTTTAAGAGCAAGTGCAGGATCTGTTGGTTCTACAAACGTATCAAGCTTTGCTTATTTGCAGTTTTTTCAAACATCTTCAAGTAGCATTTATAACGGACAAAGCGCTATTGTTCCTTCCGATAATTTTCCAAATGTAAACATCGGTTGGGAAACAACAAATGAGGTAAATACAGGTGTTGATTTTGCATTTTTTAGCGGAAGGCTTAATGGTAGCGTGGATGTATATAACAGAAAAACTAAAAACGCTTTGGTTCGTACACCAATGCCTTTAGAACTTGGGTCAAGTATTTATTATTCAAACTTTATTGATGTTTCAAATAAAGGTATTGAGGTTTCTATAGGTGGAGATATTATTAGAACACCAGATTTTACATGGAATCTTAATTTTAATTGGGCATTAAACAGAAATAAACTAGATAAATTAAATGGAGCAACTATCGATCCGTATTTACAAGATTATTTTATTGAAGGAGAACCTGTAGGTACAATAAAAGGATATAAAGTAGTTAAAATTATTCAAAGTCAAGACGAAATAAATCGTTTAAATGCAAGCTCGCCTACTGGTTTTTACGATAGAGAATCTACTGGAATTGGAGACTATTTATTTGAAGATGTAAACGGAGACGGCTACATTACTTCTGATGATAGAACAGTTATTGGAAACATTCAACCAAAATTCTTCGGTGGTTTTGTAAACACATTTAGTTATAAAAACTTTAGTTTAAGTGCAATTTTTCAGTATTCTGTTGGAGCAAAATCAATTTGGTCGCCAGTACAAATGGGAGCGTACAATACTTTAGGAGAAAATAAATATAGCGAATATGCTTTAAATACTTGGACGCCAGAAAATACCGAGGCTCGTTTTGCAAGAGCAGTATATTCTGATCCGTCAGGAAGCTCAAGAATATCAGATCGCTATTTGTATGATACTTCTTATTTACGATTAAAAAACATTATGCTTAGCTATAGTTTTGATCAACAATTAGTTAAACGAATGGGAATGGATAATTTAGTAATCTATGTTTCTGCAAGTAATTTATTTACAATTACAAAGTGGCCAGGACAAGATCCTGAAACTTTATCAGAACGCGGATCAATTATTGACCAAACTAGCGCAGAAGATCCATATCCGTTAGCAAAAGCATTTTCATTTGGTGTACAATTTAAATTTTAAGTAAAGTGAAAAGATTTTATATAAAAACAAGTAGATATTTACTAGCGCTTACTCTGTTTGGCGCAGTAGTAAGCTGTAATATAGATGATGTAAAACCATACAATCAACTAACGCCAGAAAATGTAATTAGAGATGCAGAATCTGCTCAAGGTGTTTTAAATGGAATTTATACGTTAGGACGTGAGTTCGATCTTGGTTTTTTTCCTTTGCATTTGGCAGCATACGGAACAGAAGGTTTAATTACTTCTAATATTGGTGGAGCAACAGGATTTAATAAAAACGAAGTAAGCAAAGACAATGATTTTCTAGGAAAATTATACACTGCACATTATAAAGTAATCAATCAATCAAATTTTTTAATTGAACAATTAGAAGCTGGTAAAGCTGTAGGAATTAGCAATGAAAGAAAGGCCGAAATGATTGCAGAAGCCAAATATCAGCGTGCATTTCATTACTTTAATTTACTGAGATATTTTGGCGAATATTACGACTTAAACTCCTCGTTTGGAATTGTAACACGTACTGAATTTGCTACAACAATTCAAACAGAAGCAAGAAACTTTGTAAAAGAAGTTTATAAATTAATTATAGATGATCTTGTTGATGGAAGTACATATGGCCCAGAATATGTTGAGCATTTTTATAGCGGAAAATTGGCTTCTAAAGCATTGTTGGCAAAGGTTTATTTATATACAAAAAACTATGATGAAGCTGCAATTCTTGCTCAAGAAGTAGTAGAAAATACAGAAGGTTATTACTTAGAAGAAAAGTATAGCAATATTTTTAAAAATGCAATGCATTCTCCAGAAGTAATATTTGCGCCATTTGCAGGAACGGGAAGTGAAGGCGGAAGTAAGATGGAGCAAATAAGCCGCACAACATATAGCGATTTCTTATTCAACCTAGCCGATGCTCAAGTAGAAGGAAACTCAAGTTTAAGCGGAAATGGAGAAAATATCGATTCTCGTTTTGCATTTGCATATTCGGCAGCTACAAAAGGAGTAAATCAACAAGGTAAATATCCATTTACAGGAATTACATCTGCACAAAAAAACACAATGTATCAAATGCGTTTAGCAGAAGTATATCTTATTTATGCCGAAGCTTTGGTTCGTTCTGGAGCAGATCAAGAATTAGCATTAGAACAAGTAAACATTTTGCGTGCTAGAGCAGGTATAGAGCCAAAAGAATATACAGATAAAGCTACATTGCTTACAGATATTAGACATGAAAAAGCTTTAGAACTTTTCTTCGAAAATGGCGAACCTTTGTTTGATTTAGTTCGTTATGCAATTTTGGATAATTTCGATATCAAATCAGAAAAACCAAGTCTAAATCAGAAGTACAAATATATTTTACCAATTCCGTTAACGGTTTTATCAGGTAATAATAAAATGGTTCAAAATCCAGGATATTAAAAACAAATTAATACATATCAAAACCAATGAAAAAATTTATCATTATTCCATTAATGGGATTATTATTAGCTTCTTGTGCACAAAAGGAAAAAGAAGTAAGAGATTACGCTGTTGTACACGGAAAAATTAGTAACGCTACTGCTGAAGTTGAGCAAATGCGTATATTTAGCGCAGATGCAGGCTTAAATATTATGTCGAATATCGATGCTGAAGGTAATTTCAGAGATACAATTCGCTTAGAGCAGCCAGCAACTTTTAATGTATTTTATGACAATTCTAATTTCTACTTATTTTTAGAAAATGGAATGGACGTAGAGGTAAACTTTGCAGCAAATAATATTTTAGAAACAGTTACTTTTAAAGGAGAAGGAGAAAAAGAAAACAATTCTATTTTAAAGCGTTTAAAAACTACAAATGAATTTTTTAAAGAAGGATACGAAAATATCATCACGTTAGAAGCAAATGCATTCAACACAAAAGTAAATGGATTTATTGCTACACTTCAAAAAGAATTGGATGATAATAAAAATGTGTATTCTCCAAAATTTATTGAATCTGAAAATAAAGCAATCAAAGGCATGAAAGAAAGTTTAGATTATGAATTTGATAAGCAAATCAAAATTACTAAAAACTTAAGTCCAGGAATGCCTTCGCCAAAATTTGTTGATTATTTAGATTACAAAGGCGGAACAAAATCATTAGATGATTTTAAAGGTAAATATGTGTATATTGATGTTTGGGCTACTTGGTGTGGACCTTGCATGTACGAAATTCCCTTCATGAATAAATTAGAAGAGAAATTTAAAAATAGCAATATTCAATTCATCAGTATTTCTATTGATACAAAAGAAGATGAACCAAAATGGAGAAAAATGATTGCCGATAAAAACATGGATCATGGTACGCAATTATTGGCAGATGCTAATTTTGATTCATCATTTGTAAAAGAGTATTTCATTGACGGTATTCCAAGATTTATTTTATTAGATCCTCAAGGAAATATTATCAATCAAAATGCTCCAAGACCTTCAGATGAAAAAACAGTTGAATTATTCAAATCCTTAGGGTTATAAAATAATTAATTAAAATGTGGTTTTTTTAAGCCTTAGCTATTTAGCTAAGGCTTTTTTGTTTTGTATATCAAACTCAATTGATGTTGTTTTGGTAAGTATAATTTCACTTAAGAAAAGTCTATCTACGTTTCAGTGCCTATTTTTTACACTTCAAAAGAATAAAAATTAGAAGTATTTCGATTTTTTTAATTTTTGCTGCATAATATGAGAAATTATGAGTAAAGTAAGTAGAAAGCTAAGAGCAATAGCTTGCGTAGGATTAATAGTATTTATGGCCGCAACAGCGGTTAGTTGCAATCAAACCAAAGCAAATGAAGCTGAGTTTGGCAATAATTTAGAAGTAAAAACAATGGCAATTGAGCCAAGTGATGCAGAAGTTATAAAAACTTATACTGCAGCATTGCAAGGAAAAGTAAATGTAGAAGTTCGTGCACAAGCATCGGGTTATATCGAAAAAATATTGGTTAAAGAAGGAAGTTATGTAAAAAAAGGACAAGCTCTTTTTATTATCAATCCAGAGCCTTACCAAATTAAATTACAAAATGCGCTTGCAACATTAAAAGCAGCAGAAGCAGGTTTAGCAAATGCTAAACTAGAAAAAGATAAAGTAACTTCTTTATTAGAAAACAAATTTGTATCGCCAATTCAATTACAAACAGCAAATGCAAGTTTAGATAGCGCAAAAGCAGTTGTAGCTCAGGCAAAAGCAGCTGTAGCAGAAGCAAAATTAAATTTAAGCTTTTGTACAGTAACAGCGCCAGTAGATGGGTTTTTAGGCAGAATACCAAAACTGGTTGGAAATTTAGTAAGCGCTGGTGAAGCAGAACCATTGACTACAATGTCTGATATTTCTGAAATTTATGCGTATTTCTCGTTAAGTGAAGCTGATTATTTTGATTTAATTAAATCATCAGAAGGATCAAAAGAGAAAAATGTATTGCCAATGGATATTGAATTGCATTTGAGCAACGGCGATATTTATCCTTTAAAAGGAAAAGTAGATATGATTAATGGAGAATTTGATAAAGAAACCAATGCAATCAGCATTCGTGCGGTATTTAATAATCCTGAACAATTATTGAGAAATGGCGGTACAGGAAAAGTAAATCTTGTTGCAATGCAAAAAGATGTTCTTCAAGTGCCAATGGCTGCAACAGTTGATTTACAAGATAAAATATTTGCTTATGTATTAGATGAAAATAATAAGGTAGAGCAACGTCAATTAAAAATTGTTGGAAAAAATTTACATAATTACTTTGTTACAGAAGGAGTAAAAAAAGGAGAAATTTTAGTTGTAACCGGATTAGACAAAATTGTTGATGGAGATAGCGTTAGCCCACTGCCTTCAACAGAAAACAAACAATTAAGTCAAAACGAATCAGCTAAAATAGGAAATGAAAAAACAGTAATGTAATTTTTTATAAAACAAACATTTAATCAAACAATAATTTCATGCTTAAAAAAATTATACATAGGCCAGTTTTGGCTACTGTAATATCACTTATATTAGTTATTCTTGGAATGGTTGGGCTAAAGGAGTTACCAATAGCTCAATTTCCCGATATTGCTCCTCCAAGTGTTGTAGTACACGCTTCTTATCCGGGCGGAAATGCCGAAACTGTTCTAAAATCTGTAGTTACTCCAATGGAGGAAGTAATCAACGGAGTAGAAAATATGACGCACATAGAATCTACAGCAAGTAATGATGGAACAGCTACAATTACCGTTTTTTTCGAACTGGGAACTGATCCAGATCAAGCTTCGGTAAACGTACAAAATCGTGTGGCTCAAGTGCAAGGTATTTTGCCAGAAGAAGTAATTAGAGCTGGAGTAATTACCCAAAAAGAGCAAAGAGGTATGATTATGGTTATTGACCTAATTAGTGATGATGCTGCTCTTTATGATGAAACTTTTGTGCAAAACTACGCTCGTATCAATGTTGTTCGTGCTTTAAAACGTATTAAAGGAGTAGGAAACGTTCAATTATTTGGAGAGAAAGATTACGCAATGCGTATTTGGTTAGATCCGCACAAACTTGCAAATAGAGGATTAACACCGTCAGATATTGAACGTGCAATTCAAAATCAAAGTTTAGAAGTTGCAGCTGGAAATTTAGGACAAAATGCAGGTGGATCAATTCAATATACGTTAACATATCCAGGAAAATACAACACTCCCGAACAATTTGAAAAAATTGTAGTTCAGGCAGATAGCAACGGAAATGTGTTATATTTAAAGGATATTGCTCGTATAGAATTTGGTGCGGTAGCCTATGATGAAGAAAATAGAGTAAATGGCAAAGAAGCTGTTTCAATGGCTGTTTTTCAAACAAATGGTTCAAATGCAAACGAAATTCAATCGCAAATTTATACTGTACTTGACGAATTATCAACACAGTTGCCTAAAGGATTAAGTTACAATATTACTTTTGCTACTAAAAATCAATTAGACGAATCAATAAATCAAGTAAAAACTACTTTATTCGAAGCTTTTATTTTAGTTTTCCTTATTGTTTACATTTTTTTACAAGATTTTCGTTCTACATTAATTCCTGCAATTGCTGTTCCAGTATCGTTAATTGGTACATTCTTTTTCCTAAATATGCTAGGATTCTCTATCAATATGCTTACGCTATTTGCCTTGGTGCTCGCCATTGGTATTGTGGTGGATGATGCTATTGTGGTGGTAGAAGCCGTGCATGCCACAATGATGATAGACCGATTAAATGCAAAAGAAGCAACATCAAAGGCAATGAGTGAAATTACTGGAGCTATTATTTCAATTACTTTAGTAATGTCGGCGGTATTTTTACCTGTTGGTTTTATGACTGGTCCCGTTGGAGTTTTCTATAAACAGTTTGCCTATACTTTGGCAATTGCAATTATTATTTCGGCAATTAATGCCCTAACGCTGAGTCCTGCGTTGTGTGCAGTATTACTTAAAAATCATTATAATGAAGGAGAAAGTCATAGCAAAAAAGGTTTCTTAAAACGTTTCTTCTCAAGTTTTAATGCTGGATTTAATGCATTAACAGATCGATATATTGGTGGAATCCGATTTTTAATTAAACGAAAAGTATTAAGTATTTCTATCATCTTGGCTTCTATCGTTGGAATGGTTGTTTTAATGAACACATCTTCAAAAGGATTTATTCCAAATGAAGATCAAGGTTTTGCCATGTTTGCTTTATCACTTCCTCCAGGTTCATCTATTGACAGAACTGCAGAAGTATTAAAAGAAGGTGATATTATTATGAGAAATCATCCAGCAGTAAAATCAGTTACCACAATTTCTGGATTTAATATTTTAGGAAATGCTGCCAGCCCTGCTTACGGAATGGGATTTATTTCTTTTAAAGATCGAAAAGATAGAGGAGAAGTTACAGATATTGAAGAAATATTAAGAGATTTAAATGCCCGTTTAGGCGGAATTAAAGAAGGAGATTTCTTTGTATTTGCCAATCCAACAGTACCGGGTTTTGGAGATTTTGATGGTCTTGAAATGGTGGTGCAAGATAGAAAAGGAGGTACAATTGAAGAATTTGGTGATGTAGTAACTCAATTTAATGCTGATTTATCGGCAACAGAAGAAGTGAATCAAGCATTTACGATGTTTAAATCTAACTTTCCAATGTATAAAATTGTGGTAGATCCAGTAAAAGCAAAAATGCACGGCGTAGAAGTTAGTGAAATGATGGCTGCTGTTCAATTATTTTACGGAAGTGCCCAGGTAAATGATTTTAATCGCTTCGGAAAGCAATTTAAAGTATTTGTGCAAGGAGATGCTCCGTTTAGAGCAGATGAAGATTCTTTTAAAACAATTTTTGTAAGCACATCGGCAGGCGAAATGATTCCGCTTAGTAGCTTAGCAAAACTTGAAAAAGTATATGGTCCGCAAGCAATTAGCCGTCATAATTTATTCAATTCAATTACTGTAAATGGAATTATAAAACCTGGTGTAAGTACAGGAGATGCTATGGCAAAAGTAGAGCAAGTTGCTGCAGAAAAACTTCCTTCAGGATACGGAATTGAATGGTTGGGATTGAGTAAAGAAGAAAAACAATCAGGTAATCAAATGATTTTTATTTTCGGACTTTCTATTCTATTTGTGTATTTCATTTTAGCTGCTCAATACGAAAGTTACATCTTGCCTTTGGCGGTTTTACTTTCGCTTCCTGTAGGTATTATCGGTGTATTTATAGCAATTGGGTTTGCTGGTATTGCCAATAATATTTATGTTCAGGTTGGACTTATCATGCTGGTTGGTTTGCTCGCCAAAAATGCCATTCTTATTGTAGAATTTGCTGTACAAAGACGCAATGCAGGTTTAAGCATAAAAGACGCTGCTTTGGAAGGAGCTCGTTTGAGACTTCGACCAATTTTAATGACTTCTTTTGCTTTTGTAGCAGGATTAATACCATTAATGTTTGTTCAAGGTTCGTCAGCACAAGGAAACCATTCTATAAGTATTGGAACAGCAGGAGGGATGATTTTTGGAGTAGTTTTGGGTGTATTTGTTATTCCAATTTTATACATCTTCTTCCAATATCTGCAAGAAAAAGTACAAGGTAAACCAATACCAGAAAATGAAAATGCTCATTTAAACGCATAAACAAAAAAATAATGAACAAATATATTTATATAGCTATCGGAGCTGTTTTAGTTACTTCGTGTAAGGTGGGGAAGGACTATAAGCAGCCTTCGATAGACTTACCTAATCAGTTTTATCAAACTAACTCATCAACAGATACAATTGCGAATACAATTGCCGATTTAACTTGGAAGGAGTTTTTCAAGAATGATGAATTATCACAATATATTGAAAAAGCATTAGAAAATAATGCTGATTTGCAATTAGCTATAAAAAACATTGAACAAACAAACTTGTTGTACACACAATCAAAGTTGACTTTATTACCCGCTTTATCTGCGCAAGTAGGAGCAAGTAGAAACAGTTTGTCTGAAAATAGTTTAGGAATGGTTGAGGGCGCATCTCGTGCTAACAATAATTTTGTAGCGGCTATGGATTTATCTTGGGAAGTGGATATTTGGGGAAAAATTCGTCGTGAAAAGGAAGCTGCTTTAAATGAATATTTACAAACAGCCGAAGTTAAAAAAGCCGTGCAAAACAAATTAATTGCAGAAGTTGCTAAAGCATACGTAAATTTACTAATGCTAGACGAACAATTGCAAATTGCACAAAAAGGTTTAATACTTAGAGAAAATACCTATGCCGTTACAAAAAAACTTTTTGATGTAGGAAATACTTCTATTGTAGCAGTACAACAAGCCGAAGCACAAATGCTAGAAGCAAAAGAATTATTGCCTTTAATGGAGCAAGAAATTGCTTTGCAAGAAAATGCAATGAATATTTTACTACAAGATTTTCCTGCTAAAATTGAACGTTCAGTAACTATCAACGAATTGAGCTTTACAAGTTCATTAAACGCAGGTGTGCCTGTTAATTTTTTAAGTCAACGACCAGATATTCAAATTGCAGAGTTTGAAATGAAAAAAGCAAATGCAAAAGTTGGTGCAGCACAAGGACAATTATATCCAAGTTTAACAATTTCTGCACAAGGAGGTTTTAACGCAATTGAAACAAGTAATTGGTTTACAGCACCAGCGTCATTATTTGGCTCGGTACTTGGCGGATTAACTCAACCCATTTTTCAGAACAAAAAGCTAAAAACTCAATATGAAATAGCTAAAATTGAAAGAGAAAAAACTGTAATTAGTTTTAAAAATGCAGTAGTAATCGGTTATTCTGATGTGCGCGATGCATTAGTGAAATTGGATAAAATAAAAAGCAGACAAGAGCAAGTAGAAAAACGAAATATATTATTAAACACTTCGTTGGATAATATAAAGCAAATGTTTAGCTTAGATACCGCTTCATATTTAGAAGTTGTAAATGCACAATCTTTGGCCTTACAAAGCAATTTAAATTATGCTGAATTGAAAAGAGATTTTTTAGTTGCAAAAATTGATTTGTATAGAGCCTTAGGCGGAAATTAAACCTTGATTACTTTTTTTATAAAGAAACCCCTTATGTTCATTTTTGAATGTAAGGGGTTTTGATTTTCTTATTTTCTAACGGATTATTTCTATATAAAAACGATGATAGAAAAAACATTAAGATTTATTTTTTTGTTTTTGGCGCAAAACATATAAGTACAAGCTTTCTACTTTTTCTCTTGCCCAAGGTGTTTTTCTCAAAAACTTTAACGAAGAATTTATACTTGGATCATGAGTAAAACAACGAATATTAATCTGATTACTCAATTCTTCAAATCCATTGTAATATTCAACCAATTCTTCTATAATATCTGCTAATTTTTTACCATGTAAAGGATCTTTAGAAACTTGCATTATTTTATATTAATTAATTCAACTTCAAAAATTAAGGTGCTATACGGACCAATTTCTTTGCTTATGTGCTCATCTCTGTAGGCAAATTCTGGTGGAGTTACCATTTTAAAAATAGTGCCCATTGGCAATAGCGGCACAACTTCCTGATAGGCTTTTATGAGTTTTTTTAAACTAAAAATAGCGGTCTTTCCTTTTGTAGCATCAAATACTTCACCTTTGCAATTAGTTCCGCTATAATTACATTCAAATATATCATCTAATGTAGCTTTTTTACCATTTCCTAAAGCAATTATTTCATAAACAATTCCCGAAGGTAAAACAATTGCATTTTCTCTTGCAGCAAAATTGGCTAAATATTTAGCTCCTTCCTCTTTATTGAATTGTTCTAATTGTTCTCGTTTCTTTTTTAATAATTCTGCTACACTCATATGCTTGTAAATCTATAAATGCAAAAGTAATTTATATATTTTAAAGAATTAATAATCGTTTCAAATAGTTTTTATTATATCGTTTTTGAAAGAATAAATTAATCTGATATAAAAGATTTTTAAAAAGAAAAAAATACTTCGCATAATTGGTTAAATTTGCTTTTACAAACTGTAATTTTACATTTATTATGCTTTCAAATCGCTTTAGATTAAATGAATTATTGGTATTATTTTATCGATTATTTCTAGCATTTTTCTTTTATTTCATAGCTCGTATTTTATTCTATTGTTACAATAGCGATTTGCTTTCGGTAGATTCATATAGTCAATTTATGACGTTGGCGTATCACGGTATTACGTTTGATCGAATGGCTATTTTTTATGTAAATGGTCTTTTCATTATTTTATCTATTATTCCTGTTTTTAAATCTACTTCAAAAGGATATCAAAAAATTGTTTTTTGGAGTTATATCATTCCTAATTTATTAGCGTATTCTACCAATTTTATTGATTTTATTTATTATCGTTTTATCTATTCCAGAACAACAATTGCGGTTTTTGATAGTTTAGAACATGAATCCAATAAAGGAAAATTGTTATTAAACTTTTTAATTAACTACTGGTATGTATTTGCTTTATGTATAGTGCTTTGCATTTTGTGGATATATTTATACAAACGTGTAAAATTTACTAAACCACAGGTAATTGAATCAAAAAAGAATTATTGGATATCAAGCATTGTTATTTTTGTTGGTGTAGTAATAGGCTTTATAGCTGGTGTGCGCGGCGATTTAAAGAAAACAACTCGCCCGTTAAATATTATTGATGCAAATAGATATGTAGAAAAACCAGAACATGCTGATATTATTTTAAATACACCATTTGCTATTTTGCGTACAATTGGAAAAACAAGCTTTAGAAAAGTAGATTATATGGATGAAACTACTTTGTTGCAATATGTAAGTCCGTTTAAAGAATATAACACTAATGACGCTTCTACGCCTAATATTATTGTTTTTATTACAGAAAGTTATGCTAGAGAATACAGCGGTGCTTTTAATCAAGACATGAATATTCCGAATTATAAAAGTTATACTCCTTTTATCGATTCATTGGCTCAACATAGTTTAATTTTTCCAAATGCATTTGCTAATGGCTATAAATCAATTCATGGCGTTTCTTCTGTTATAGCAGGAATTCCTTCTTTTAAAGATGCTTTTACATCGTCACCATATCCAAAACAAAATATCGAATCGTTGGTTTCTACTTTAAAATCTAAAGGATATGATACTTCATTTTTTCATGGTGCACCCAATGGTTCAATGGGATTTTTAGGTTTTGGAAATATTTTGGGTTATGATCATTATTATGGTAAAACAGAATATAATAATGATGATGATTTTGACGGAACTTGGGGAATTTGGGATGAACCTTTTTTTCAGTACATGAGAAAAACATTATCTGAAAAAAAACAACCTTTTTTTGCTACATTATTTACTGTTTCGTCGCACGAGCCTTTTAATATTCCAGAACAATACAAAGGAAAATTTCCAGAAGGAAATCAACAAATTCACAAAACGGTTGGTTATACAGATTATGCTTTTAAACGATTTTTTGAAGAAAGTAAAAATGAGCCTTGGTTTAAAAACACCATTTTTGTAATTACTGCAGATCATACTAATCAAATTGATTATGACGAATATAAAAAATTGGTAAACAGAACAGCTGTTCCTATATTATTTTATACTGCCGATGAACGTTACAAAGGAGTAAATAAAGATTTGGCTCAACAAATTGATATTTATCCTACGCTTTTAGATATGATTGGCTATGATAAACCTTTTAGAAGCTGGGGACGTAGTTTATTAAATGACAGTATCACTAAGCCTTTTGCCATAAATTACGGAGGAAATGAATACACTTATCAGGAAGGGAAATACATCGTTCGTTTTAACGGAAAAGAAGTTACTGGTTTTTATGATATTAAAGATAAAGGTTTGGAAAAAAACTTAATCAATAATAAAAATGAAGAAATGAAACAACTAGAAATGAAGTGTAAAGCATTTGTTCAAGATTACTTTGAGAGAATTATTGATAAAAAATTAAATTAACTTTTTTAAATAAAGTCAATCGCTGTTACTGTTTGATAACAAGAGTAATAACAATTTTAATTTAATAAATAGGAATAAAATTTGTTATTTAAATAATTTAAACATGTGTGGTAAACAATTGGTTTTAGCTATTTTTATATTAGAAGAATAGTTGAAAATGTTGTACTTTTGCCAAGTTTTATTCATAACAACACAACAAATAAACAACTAATGAGACAAACTAAGTATATTTTCGTGACGGGAGGAGTTACTTCTTCTTTAGGAAAAGGAATTATTGCAGCATCTTTAGCAAAATTGCTACAATCACGTGGTTACTCAACTACTATTCAGAAATTTGATCCTTATATCAACGTAGATCCAGGTACATTAAATCCGTATGAACACGGAGAGTGTTTCGTTACAAATGACGGAGCAGAAACAGATTTGGATTTAGGGCATTATGAAAGATTTTTGAACGTACCAACTTCTCAAGCAAATAACGTAACAACAGGACGCGTTTATTTGTCTGTAATTGAAAAAGAGAGAAGAGGCGAATTTTTAGGAAAAACAGTACAAGTAGTTCCACATATTACCAACGAAATAAAAGAGCGCATGCAACTTTTAGGTAAATCGGGCGATTATGATATTGTTATTACTGAAATTGGAGGAACGGTTGGAGATATTGAGTCATTGCCATACATAGAATCAGTTCGTCAGTTATTATGGGAATTAGGAGATAACAATGCAATTGTTGTTCATCTTACGTTGGTTCCTTATTTAGCAGCAGCTGGAGAGTTAAAAACCAAACCAACACAGCATTCGGTAAAAACATTGATGGAAAGTGGAATAAAGGCTGATATTTTGGTTTGCCGTACAGAGCATGAATTAAGTACTGAAATTCGTCAAAAATTAGCTAAATTCTGTAATGTTAAGTCAGAAGCTGTAATTCAATCAATTGATGCAGAAACAATTTATGATGTTCCTAACTTAATGTTAGAAGAAGGATTAGATAAAGTTGCTTTAAAACGTTTGGATTTACCAGAAAAACAAACGCCAGATTTAGTAAAATGGAATGAATTTATTCACCGTTTAAAGTTTCCTATGCACGTTGTAAATATTGGTTTAGTAGGAAAATATGTAGAATTGCAAGATTCTTACAAATCAATCTTAGAAGCTTTAGTACACGGTGGAGCAGAAAATCAAACAAAAGTAAATATCATTTCTATTCAGTCCGATTTAATTTCAGCAACTAATGTAGCAGAAAAATTAAAAAATTTAGATGCCATTTTAGTAGCTCCAGGTTTTGGATCAAGAGGAATAGAAGGAAAAATAGAAACTGTAAAATATGCAAGAGAAAATAATATTCCGTTTTTAGGAATTTGTTTAGGAATGCAAATGGCAGTGATTGAATATGCTAGAAATATTCTAGGATATAAAACAGCAAATACAACCGAAGTAAACGATAGCACACAATATCCAGTAATTACTTTTATGGAAGATCAAAAAGATATTACAGATAAAGGTGGTACAATGCGTTTAGGCGGTTGGGATTGTAAATTAAAAGAAGGTTCTAAAGCTTTTGATATTTATGGAAACAGCCTAATTAATGAGCGTCATCGTCATAGATATGAGTTTAACAACCAATATTTAGAAGAATTTGAAGCGGCAGGATTAACGGCTTCTGGATGGAACCCAGAAACAGGATTGGTTGAAATTGTAGAATTGGATACGCATCCATTCTTCATCGGAGTACAATTCCATCCTGAGTACAAAAGTACGGTAGCAAAACCGCATCCGCTTTTTGTTAACTTTGTAAAGGCAGCTATTGCATATAAATCAAACTAATGCAAAAGCATCTTTAATATAAAAGATTCAAGATTATTGATCACTTAGAAATTAAGTAATGGAAGGAAAAAAATTAGATCGCAACAGTATTATTGGCTTTGTTATCATTGCCGGATTACTTGTTTGGATGATGTTGAGCAACATCAATAAAGAACAAAAATCCATGGAAAATAATGCTGAGTTAGCACAAAAAGAAAGTATTAAAAATGAGCAAGCAGCAAGTTTTGAAGAAGCATTAAACAATACTGTTGAAAACGACTCGTTAAAAGGCGAACAATTAAAAACTACTTTTGGTTCTTTTGCTTATAGTGCAGGATTGCCGTCAGCACAAGGAGGTAGTACAATATTACAGTCTGACTTACTTACTTTAGAAATTGATAATAAAGGAGGTAAATTAACAAACGTAACAGTTAATAAATTTAAAAGATTTAGCAAACATAGTGGTGAATTAGTTCAACTTATCAAAGATCAGAATGCTAACTTCAACATTCAGTTATTTACAAAAGATAACAGAGTATTTAATACAGAAGATTTGTTTTTTGAACCTACTTTAACAAAAGAAGGAGAAAACCAAGTGCTTTCTATGCGTCTAAAAGCATCTGAAAATCAGTTTTTAGAATATCGTTATGTATTAAAGCCAGATAATTATATGCTGGATTTTTCAATAAGAACTCAGGGTTTAAACAACATTGTAGATGTGTCTAAAACGCCAGAGCTAAATTGGGAAATGAAAACATATAGAAACGAAAAAAGTATTGCTTACGAAAACAGATACGTTCGTTTGTATTATGAACACGATAAAGGAAAAGACAATAACTTGAGCGAGTCGAGCAAAGACGATACAAAAGCATTAAAAGATGTTTCTTATGTAGCGTACAAACAACACTTTTTCTCGTCAGTTTTATTGACAAACAAAAACTTTGAAACAGCAACAATCAATTCAAAAAACTTAGTGTTAGATGAACAAGTGGATACCGTGTTTACTAAAAAGTTTAGTAGTGTTATTCCGTTGGCATATTCAAATGGTGAGTTAAACTATGATATGAACTGGTATTTTGGTCCATCAGATTATAAAATACTAAAATCATATGAGCGCAATTTAGATAACATTATTCCTTTAGGTTGGGGGATTTTTGGTTGGATGAACCGTTTCTTATTTATTCCTGTTTTTGGATTATTAGTGAAGTTTTTACCTTACGGAATTGCAATTATTGTATTGACAATTTTGGTGCGTTTATTTACTTCGCCATTAACGTATAAATCTTACTTATCTCAGGCTAAGATGAAAGCAATTCGTCCAGAGGTAACAGAATTAAACGAGAAGTTTAAAAATGATCCAATGAAGAAACAGCAAGAAACAATGAAATTGTATTCTAAAGCTGGCGTGAATCCGATGGCGGGATGTATTCCTGCTGTATTACAGATTCCAATTTTCTATGCATTATTCCAATTCTTCCCATCATCTTTTGATTTACGTCAAAAAGGTTTCTTATGGGCAGATGATTTATCGTCTTACGATTCAATTTATCAATTGCCATTCAACATTCCTTTCTACGGAAATCACGTTAGTTTGTTCCCAATTTTGGCATCATTAGCAATTTTCTTTTATATGAAAATGACAACTGGTGATCAACAAATGGCACAACCAGCTCAAGAAGGAATGCCTGATATGAGTAAGATTATGAAAGTAATGATTTACATTTCTCCATTAATGATGTTGTTTTTCTTTAACAACTATGCATCAGGATTGAGTTTGTATTATTTTGTATCTAACACAATTACTATCGGAATTATGTATGTAATTAAAAATCACATTGTAAAAGAAGATAAAATCAAAGCAATCATTGACGAAAATAAAACTAAACAACGCCCTCAAGGTAAATTTCAACGCAAAATGCAAGAAATGATGGAGCAAGCGCAAGAGCAACAACGTTTAAAAGATAAAAAATAATTTATCAAAAAGAATATATTAATCCCCGTTAGGAAATCTTAACGGGGATTTTTTGTGATTTAATTCAAATGAATAATATTTTATACAATTGCTGTTTTTATCACAATTTATTATATTTGAATGAACCTATTTGCTAGGTAATTTTGTTTTGCAAAGTATAAAATTGCGCGAAGTATAAACGATCGAGGCATTCATTTTGTTCTACTGTTCTAAAATCAAAATATTAAACTTTTATTAAGAAAACTATCTTTATTATTTTATAATTTAGTACATTAATTAAAATCAAAAAAAACAATATGAAAAAAATATTTTTACCATTATTATGCGTAGGCTTATTAACTGTTTCATGTGGAGATAAAAAAAACACAGAAACTGTTACTGAAGAAACTGTTGTAGAAGATGTAAACACACCAGTTGCTCAAAATCTTACCTATTCTATTGAATGGACAGCTTTTAAAACACCTGAAAAAGTAGGCGTAAAAGGTACATTTGATCAAGTATCTTTAACAGGATTAAACAATGAAACTACAACATTAGTTGATGCCTTAAAAGGAGCGCAATTTGTAATTACAACCAGTTCTGCCAACACTGGCGATCCTGCAAGAGATAACACTTTAGCAATGAATTTCTTTTCAAAATTAGTTGGAAATATTAATGGTTTCTTCGGAGAATTTAAAGATGGAAAAGTAATTGTACATCTTACATTAAACGGAGTTACTAAAGAAAAAGAATTTACTTATGAAGCAACTGAAAACGAAGTAAAATTAAATGGATCAGTAGATATCATTGAAGACTTCAAAGCCAATGATGCTTTCAATGCACTTCATCAAGCTTGTGGCGCGTTACACGAAGGAAAAACATGGACAGACGTGTCAATTGCTGTAGATATTAAAAAATAATCGATAATAAATCGCTAATTAAAGAGGAATACAATAATATATTCCTCTTTTTTTTTAACTTTGCATTCCAAAATAAATTATCTCTTTTACAGATATGATAGATAGATTACAGATAGTAAAACAACGTTTTGACGAAATTTCTGATTTGATTATTCAACCAGACGTTATTGCCGATCAAAAACGTTATGTACAGTTAAACAAAGAATATAAAGATTTAAGACAGTTGGTTGAAAAACGTACTGAATATTTAAGTCTTACTGGTAATATAGAAGAAGCAAACGAAATTCTAGCGGATGGAAGCGATCCTGAAATGGTCGAAATGGCTAAAATGCAATTAGACGAAGCAAAAACTCGTTTACCAGAATTGGAAGATGAAATTAAATTTCTTTTAATTCCTAAAGATCCTGAAGATGCCAAAAACGTAATGGTAGAGGTGCGCGCAGGAACAGGAGGAGATGAAGCAAGTATTTTTGCAGGAGATTTATTCAGAATGTATACAAAATATTGCGAATCTAAAGGATGGAGAACATCTGTGGTTGATGTAAACGAAGGAACATCTGGAGGTTATAAAGAGGTTATCTTTGAAGTAACAGGAGAAGATGTTTACGGAACTTTGAAGTTTGAAGCAGGAGTACACCGTGTACAACGTGTACCTCAAACAGAAACTCAAGGTCGTGTACACACATCGGCAGCTACAGTAATGGTTTTACCAGAAGCAGAAGAATTTGACGTACATATTGATATGAACGATGTTCGTATTGACTTATTCTGTTCATCTGGACCTGGAGGACAATCGGTAAATACAACAAAATCTGCAGTTCGTATGACGCATATTCCAACTGGTTTAGTAGCACAATGTCAGGACGAAAAATCACAGCACAAAAATAAAGATAAAGCATTATCTGTTTTGCGTTCTAGATTATACGAAATGGAATTGGCTAAAAAGCAAGAAGAAGATGCTAAAAAACGTAACTCTCAGGTAAGTAGTGGAGACCGTTCTGCAAAAATTAGAACATATAACTATCCGCAAGGACGTGTTACAGATCACAGAATTGGATTAACTTTATATGATCTTGATGGTGTAATGAACGGAAACATTCAAAAAGTTATCGACGAATTACAATTAGTAAGTAATACTGAGAAATTAAAAGAAAGCGACGTTTACTAAAAATAAATATTGAGAAACCACACTTAATAAGTGTGGTTTTTTTCAAATTATAATGCATCATATTATTCCAACACATGACAACACAACAACTAATAGAACAAATTCAAAATAAAAAATCATTTCTTTGCGTTGGCCTAGACGTTGATTTAACTAAAATCCCTTCTTTTTTATTACAAGACGAAGATCCAATTTTTAGCTTCAACAAGGCAATTATTGATGCAACACATGATTTAGCGGTAGCTTACAAACCAAATATTGCTTTTTTTGAAGCATACGGAATTAAAGGTTGGCAATCGCTAAAAAAAACAATCGATTACATTAATACAACTTATCCAGAATTATTTACAATTGCCGATGCAAAGCGTGGCGATATTGGCAATACAGCTTCAATGTATGCCAAAGCTTTTTTTGAAGATATGGCTTTTGATAGTGTAACCGTTGCACCATATATGGGAAAAGATTCGGTAGAACCTTTTTTGGCATTTGAAAATAAGCATACAATTCTATTGGCTTTAACTTCTAATGAAGGAGCTTTTGATTTTCAGACAAAAGAAATTGACGGAAAACCATTGTATGAACAAGTAATAGAAACTTCTCAAAAATACAATGGAGCCAAAAATTTAATGTATGTTGTAGGAGCTACTAAAGCAGAATATTTTAAAGAAATTAGACGTGTAGCACCTGATGCATTTTTATTAGTTCCGGGAGTTGGTGCGCAAGGTGGAAATTTACAGGATGTTTGTAAATATGGAATGAATGATCAAATTGGATTATTAATCAACTCATCAAGAGGAATTATTTATGCTTCAAATCAGGCTGATTTTGCACTAAAAGCAAGAGAAGAAGCAATGAAAATACAGCAAGAAATGGCTGAATTATTAAAAAAATAAACATGATTAAATTAAAAGATCAGCTTGGGGTTGAGCATCAATTTGAAACTACTCCAAAGCGAATCGTTTCGTTAGTTCCTTCTCAAACTGAAACATTGTTTGATTTAGGATTGGAAGATGAAATAGTTGGTATTACTAAGTTTTGTATTCATCCGTATCATTTGCGTTCAACAAAAACAAAAATTGGCGGAACAAAAAATGTTCATATTGATAAAATTAGGGAGCTTCAACCTGATATTATTATCGCAAATAAAGAAGAAAATACCCTTGAAATAGTTGAAAGTTTAAAGGATATTTGTCCTGTTTGGGTAACTGATATTGAAACAATAGACGAAAATATTCGGATGATTGAAGATTTTGGTGTGTTATTTAACAAAAGAACTGAAGCTAAAAAATGGATTGATAAAATTCGTTTTGCACAAAAAGATTTTATGAATTTTGTAAGTAATAAACCAAGTTATAAAGCAGCCTATTTTATTTGGAGAGAACCTTATATGGTGGCAGGTAACAATACATTTATCAATGAATTATTAACGCTTAATAAATTTGAAAATGTATATGCAGAGAGAGAAGAGCGCTATCCAGAAATTGAGTTGAGAAAAATTAGAATTCAAGGCGATCCTGAACTGGTTTTCTTATCTTCTGAGCCTTTTCCTTTTAAAGAAGAACATGCCTTTGAAATAGGACGATTTACACATCATGGAAAAACAATTTTTGTAGATGGAGAAATGTTTAGCTGGTTTGGCACGCATTTATACAAAGCCTTTGATTATTTTAAACGCATTCATGAAAGATTATAATATAATAAATCCCGCTTTTGGCGGGATTTATTTGTTTTATTTTTTCTCTAAAATTAAAGCTAATTTATTAAAATCGGCAGCAGCATTTACAACCTTTCTATATTGATCCCAATATTTAATTGGAATTTCAACAAAGTTATAGCCTTCTAAATTACTGATTGTTAATGTATTTTTATCCATTTTATAAACAACTGTAAAATAAGCTAAGTTTTTATCTGTTTCATCCAAATAAACATTCATATTCAAATCGTTTAGATTTTTGATATAATAACCTTCGGGAATTTCCAAAGTAATTGTTCGTTCGTATGATCTGGCAGAACTTAATGCAATTGGCATTTTGCGTGGCTTATCAGAATAAAATTCCATTTGTTTACCAATTACAGCTCCAATTTGAAAAATAATATTTTCACCTGCTTTTTTAATTAAATCATCGGCAGAATATTGTGCATTAATAATTAATGGTTTAATGCCTACATCTTCAATATCTGTATTTTCTATTTTATAATTGGCAAAATCTGTTTTGATATTATAGTTTTCCAACAAATCTTTTTCTAAACTTTCTCTTTCTCTCGGGTTTCTGAAATACAAATACGCTTGTGTATTGTAAGCCATTGCTCCAGTAAATTCTGTTTTAGATGTAATTTTTGTTTTCTCCAAATTACTTAAATCTATATGTACATTGGTAAAATCTTTTGAAAAGAAGTAAGGTAATTCAATTTTTTTAAAACTAGAAACTCCCATTTTTACACCAGCATACAATTTATTTTGAATAAATAATCCGTGTTTGTTATGATAATCTAAATCAATAATTGGCGATCTTGTAGCAAGTGATGATGGATCTAAATATGTTTTTGTATTTGGAAAATAAAATAATAATTCTCCAAC
>JASLED010000050.1 GCA_030151255.1 Flavobacterium sp. | reverse complement strand
TATTTTTGGGTATTATGGTTATATTTTCTTGGTGGATTTATGTTTAACTATTGTGCATTGTGTGTTATATATATGAAATATGAATGTGTATTATGGTTATATTTATTGGGCGATGAAACCAGATTTTAACACATATTATATCTTTGAATTTGGACTTGAAATCTTTAGTTAACAGCCGCACATGGCAATGCCGATGTTTTGGAATTTGTAAATATTCAATCCTTTGAAATATGTTTGGAAGCTATGAAAAGCTGTTGGAAATCAATAAAATATGTCAAAAAACGAAAATACAAATTTAAATTATTGGAAATATATCCATGGGCAATAAAAATATTGCTATAAAATTTTAATCAAAAAAATGCAATATTGGAATAACGAATAACTTTTCATAAAAGTCTTCTTTTTGCCTTGTATCTTTTTTTCTTTGTTTGGGTTTATCATTTGGTTTAATTGTATTTGTTTTGGAATCATTTTTTTCTTTGTCCATTTTCTAATAATACTATATTAGATAATTATTTTTATTTTTTCACAACATACATAAAAACGACTTAAAGAATTAACGTTATTATATTATAAATGGAAATCAATACTATTGACTGCAATACCAAAAGAATAACTGATGTTTTTTCGTATACAGATTTTAAACAATCGGATACAATTATAATTTCTTCTGGAACTGGAACAGGGAAAACTTATTGTTTTTCTTCGTATGTCAAAAAATATATTCAAAAAAATCCTGAAAAGAAAATTATATCTATATTTGGGAAAAGAAATTTAGGTATGCAACAAAAAAAGTATTTAGAAAATGAAGAATTAGAAATCCAATATTATACTGACAATGATTTTTATAACAATTCTGACGGAAATATTTTGGTATGTATTAATTCTTTATACAAGCATAAAAATGCGATTATGAAAAATATAGAAAACTATGTGTTATTTATAGATGAGGTAAGTATTTTTACAACTGAAATTACACACAATGATACATTAGTTGAATTAAAAGGTATTTATGTTTTATTGCGAAAACTTATTCGAGAATGTCATAAATTATATGTTTGTCAAAATGAAATTAATATTTCAGCTATGGAATTAATTAAACCAAGATTAGAAATGTCTAACAAAAATATTTATATCAATAATGTATATAAAAATAACAAAAATAAAAAAGCCATAAAATGTGAAAATTTAAACATTCTAATAGAAAAAATGCAAGAGGATATTTCTAATAATAAATATTTTTTGTTTTGTTCTGATTCTAAAAAAGATGTTGATACAATATTCACATTACTTACAAAAGGTAAAGAAAATGCAAGCAACTATATTAAATTTACAAGTTCATCAAAAGATAAATTTAGTTCTGATTTTGATTTTAAGCATAAATATGTATTTTACTCTCCAACTATTGGTGCGGGTGTGGATGTTTCACTCGCAGATTCACAAAATCATTATTTATACATTCATGGAAATTCTGTCGATTCACAAGTTATATATCAAATGTCAATGAGAACACGAAATTTAAAAGAATTAATTTATTGCTGTAATCCGAAAATCAAGACAAAGGCACCAAAGTATTCAAGTTTAGAAGATTGTCGCAGTAAATTGATTAGCGATGTTAGAATAAATGACAAGTCTCTTTTATCAATGTGTTATAATATTGATATGGATGATGAAATGGTTTTTACTCCGAATTCTTTTTTTGAAATATTTGCACGAAATGAATATGTAACTGAATTATATTTCGCGGATTTGGTTGTGAAATTTGAGGAAATGTTAATTTTGAATGGTTTTACTGTTGGCAAAAACAATAGTTTAGCGAAAAAATACGATTGGGAAATTGAAAATGTAATTGATTTAAATACAGAAATTGAGTACAATGATTTTATTCAGAAATGTCAAGATGGAAATTTAGATGAGAATTTACAGAAGGCATGTGATATATTACGAGTTCATGATTTTGAAGATAAAATAAAATATCAAGACATATTGAGGGACAAATATAAATTACAAGGACATTTAAACTTATGTAGATTTTTTTCTGATAAGGATTTCTTGCAAGGTAAAATAGAGGAAATAACAAAAAAGATTTATGATGTTAAATTAATTCAAAACGTTTATAATCAAATTTTACATTTGAAATATTTTATGGAAAAATATAAAATAGATATATTTGATCTTAATAAAAATAGTAGTGAAAATATAAAAATTGCCCAAAAGGATTTAAGCATAATGCATACAGTATTTCGTTTTTCCTCTAAAATTGCAACTAGATATGAATTAATAAAATTTGTTGTTTCGCGATTAAATACTATGTGCAATTGTAAAGTTATAACAGCAAAGAAAACTAAAGTAGAAAAGAAGAGCAAAAATGGAAAAGATACAAAACAACGCGTTTACTATATCAACGATGATGAACTGAATTATCATTTTGATTTGCTTTTAAGACGCAATAATTTCCGATCAATTGAGGAAAAAATAGTAGAATATTTAGGAATAGAAATATTAGACGAAGATTTATATGACACTTCAATTTTCGATACAGATTTTGCACAAATGGCTTAAAGAATTGTGTATATAATAAATTAATATGGAAATAAATAATATTGAAAAGCAACCAAAAATAAGAAATGCATCTGGTATATCTGCATATAATAAGGACTATTATAAACAATATGCCCAAGAAAGAAACAAACAAATGATACGTTGTGATGATTGCAACATGGATATCTCCTATTATGCCATGCATCGACACAAGAAATCAAAACGTCATTTAAAAAATTGCGAACCTAAATAAAATTATATAATTAAATTACAAAATTATATAATTATTCTAATGAATAAATCAATTTTGGAGTTATAACTGTTTTTTTCTTTGTATTTATCACAATCCAAGACTTATTAGCTGATGTCATTTCTTTTATTTCTGCAGATGTAAGTTTTAAATACTCTTTTAAAATAATATTGCTTCTATTTTTGAGTGAGTTGTTAAAGAAAACGTAATTCGTCATTTCAATAAATAGAAGCTTTGACCATCTACCACTTGATTCATCATGACAGGAAATTATTAAATTGATTCTATTTTTACGTTTGAATTTTAGCAAAACGCTTAAAAAATTATAATATTTTCTTTTTAGATCCATATCATGGTCCAAATCGCAATCATCAAAAATCAAAAGTGTATTATCATATTGATCACTTGTTTGAAATTCTTTAATATCTACTTCTTGGAGCATTTCTTCCAAGTCTACAAATTCATATAATGAATGTGTTAAACTTGTGTCAATTTTATAATTATTATTTGTGAAAAATAAAATCTTTTGTTTTGGTTGTAATTTTGAATGAAGCATTGCAAGAAAATTAATAAATACTGATTTGCCACTTCCTGAAGCACCAAACACTATATACACATCTCTTTGGATATTTTTATCAGTGTGAAATGTAATCATCGGTAAAAAGAATTTATTTTTATTTCTTATCTTTAATTTTTGAAAGTCGTTTTTTCTTTTTTCTTCTAGCTCTTCAGTTGTAATATATTTTATCTTTTTATTATTGGGAAATGGAATACTTCCTTTTTGTGCATCAGTTTCGTATATAATGGCTACAATATTCATTTTTTCCTCCTCGTTAAACGATTCATCGATATTTAATTGCATTGTATATTATACACACATAAAATATATAAAGGAAAAAAAAAAATATATAACATTAATATATATGAGAGAATCAAAAATCCAATCCGAAGTTGAAAATTTAATGAAACAAATTTTACATCATTCAAAGCAATATGAAAGTGAAAAGATTGCGTTTTCCGATATAGAAGCACTAATAAAATTTAAATATCAAGAATTTATTTTCATTCACATCGATATAATTTATGAAAAACCATTCTTTTCACAAAATTTGGAAGCATTAAAAAATACAATCATAAAACAATTGGATACAAAACTGAAAAAACCAAAAGCACCCAAAGAACCAAATCCCGAACTAACAAAATTTTATTTTTACGTTTGAATTTTAGTAAAACGCTTAAAAAATTATAATATAGTCGTTTTTTCTTTATTATTGGGAAATGGAATACTTCCTTTTTGTGCATCAGTTTCGTATATAATGGCTACAATATTCATTTTTTCCTCCTCGTTAAACGATTCATCGATATTTAATTGTATTGTATATTATACGCACATAAAATATATAAAGGAAAAAAAATATATAAACATTAATATATATGAGAGAATCAAAAATCCAATCCGAAGTTGAAAATTTAATGAAACAAATTTTACATCATTCAAAGCAATATGAAAGTGAAAAGATTGTGTTTTCCGATATAGAAGCACTAATAAAATTTAAATATCAAGAAATTGTTTTCAATCACATCGATATAATTTATGAAAAACCATTATTTTCACAAAATTTGGAAGTATTAAAAAATACAATCATAAAACAATTGGATACAAAAATGAAAAAGAAAACAGTAAAGCCAAAAGGCGAAAGACCAAAAGCACCCAAAGAACCAAAACCCGAACTAACAAAAGAAGAAAAGGAGGAAAAAAGGAAAGCTTTATTGAAAAAGAAAGAGGAAAAACAATTAAATACCAAACAATTAGTTAAAAATTCTCTTTCAATTCCTATTTTAGTAGAAATAAATTAATACATAAAAAAACACTTAAAGAAATACCAATATACAATTATTAATATATGGAATTTGGAGATGTTAAATTATCAATTGAAGCAATGAAACTTTTAGGAAAGGATATTTATATTCCTCTTTTGCTCAATCATTTAAATTTGAAGAAAAAGGATATCGAAAAGCTTTCAAGAAAGGCAAAAGTATATTATTCAGATTCAGATTCAGATTCAGAATCAGAACCAGAAGAAAAGCCAAAGAAAAAAAAAAACCAAATATATTTCAGATATAGAACCAGAAGAAAAGACAAAAAAAACATTTACACGCAAAAGAGAACATAATGATGGATTTTGCATAAAAAGTAACTATGATTCAAGTGTTGATACTGATTCTGATTCAGAACCAGAACCAGAACCAAAGAAAAAATCAAAAGAAATAAATGATTTGGATATTTTCAATGGTTATATCATAAAAAGAAAAGATATGCAAAAGATTAATGAACATAGAAACGGAAAAAAGGAAGAAATAAAAGTAAACTTTTAATTTATATTTATAAAATATTATAACTATAAAAATAATGACTTAAAGATTTGAATATATATATAAATATTATGAATAGTAATTTACAGAAAAAAGTAATTGATTTTTTAAATTGTTCTTATAACAAAATAAAACTTCAAGATGATCATATTGTATTCTTTGATCAATTTTCTTATAAATATTATCTGAATGTTTTTGTTGATGGATCTTTATTTTACAAAGCCAAATTTATTAAGGGAAATAAAAAGGCTGTTCCATTAAATATATATATTGATTCGGAAAGTTCAACTATAAAGAAAAATCGTAATGATATTTTTGTTCGTATTTATGGAGATAAAAAAAGTAGTAATGAAAATACGGAAGAAGATATTAAAGAAGTTAAAAAAATTCTTGGAGTTGCAAAATATTGCAAAAATACGGATTTATTATCAAAACATTTTATTTACGATAATTTTAATGGAAAAATGGAATTGGAAAAACATACAGAATTCGAAAAAGTTATCTATAATACTTCTTATGCTTTTGGTCAAACAAATTATCTAAAGGAAAAGAATTCTATATTTTCAGCACATTGTTTTGATATAAACTCAGAACATCCTTATATGCTTACATCCGACAACTATGTACCAATGCGCAATCCAATCGAAAGACTCATCGAAAACGTTGAAGATATTGACGATTCCAAAGTGGGTGTTTATTTAGTAACAATTGAATTTAATGAATTGACAAAATATTTTAAACCTAAAAAGAAAACCATTCATACTATAACTAATAATTTTGTTAAAGTTTTGAGAGAAACCAATACAAAGTTTTCTATGTATAAAAATAAACATTTGCCGTATAATGCAGTTGAATATTGTTACGAGGACTGTATTAATTTAGAGGGAGTATTTGGTTATAAAATACAAAAATTATTTAGCATTAAAAAGGAAAATATTATAGCCAAAGATTTTATAAAGGAAATTGTTGGTAAATTTTCAGAAAAACAGGGAGACATGATCAAAACATTATCCAAAGAAGAAAGAGAGAAGTATCAAAGTACCGAATATAGCATCCCAAATGATTTTAGATTCTTTCCCTTCATTTACGATTTATGCAGAGTGAATATGATGAAATATATTAAATATTGCCACAAAAAGAATATTGAAATATTTAGAATAAAAGCCGATTCAATTCATTGTTTCAAAGTGTTGCCAAATAGATTTGTCAGTAGTAATGACATAGGGAAGCTCAAATACGAAGGTTATTATATAGAAGCTCCTTTCGAAAATGTAAATTCAGGAGCATATAAACAAATGTTAGTCAAATAGACTTAAAGAAATAAATATATAGTTAATATATATAATGGATGCAAAATATTCCAATATCAAAGTTGAAAAAACGAATGTTTTAAGAAAAAATAAATCTGGCAAAATGGTTCCTTCAATATTGGATACTTATGATATTTTTGACAAAAGAACTATGGAATCAATTAATGAGAAGGATGCATTAAGACATAATAGTGCAAAATATTCAAAGAAAAAGATAAATATAATTCCTAACCAACATTTTAACTTTTATAGGTATTTGATTCGAAAAACTATTCAACAAACTGATTTATTTGGGGAACGGAATGAGATATCAGTAGAATATTTAACAACTACTGGGTGGAAATCAACAAGTGCAGCAAGACCCAAAAGCGAGTATAATAGTATCATGAGTGTGCCTTCTATTGATCGTAATGTTTCAAGTGGAAACTATAACAATGCAATTTCAATGGATGAACCAATTTTAATGGCACGTATAAATGTTTTCAAATTATAATTATATAAATATATAACTCTTATATATATTTATGGTTGGGGATTATTTTAAAATTGCAAATGCATATATTTTTTCAATTGAAGAACATGACAAAGCAATATGCAATGAAAACTGTTCTCACGATTTAATTTATATCGATGGTTTTAGTACGTGTAAACTTTGTGGTGTTGTATTAAATCAAATGTTTAAAACTGAAACTGATGATTATAAATTTTACGAAGATAAACAAAGAATTCGATCACAATATAACCAAGTACAGTATGTTAAATCCCATTTTATTGACTATTTAATTAATTCGAATTCGAACAAATTGACAAAAAATCAGTTGTTTGATTTGGAATCATTTTTGTTTGATCATGGAAACTCATATCTCATTAGCGATTTGCGATTTGTATGGGTGAGAAAATGGGTTAAAATGAATAAAATATCTCATATTCATTTTCCAGAAATTTATTGCTATTTATTTTTGAAGACAGAACAAAATAAAACAATAAATACAAATATGTGTGATAATATTTTTGATGTATTTAAAAAGTTTGTTGTATTTAACAAGAAAATGGTAAAAAATATTAGCAAAAGAATTTTATTATATTACATCATTAAACGTCTTTACAATATTGAATTATGTGATTATATTTATGGAATAACGGAAAGTACAAACAAAAAATATAAAAAACTTACAGATGATTTTTTTTCATGCTATTAATATATAATGAGTCTCAGAGAAATTCAAAAAAATGTCAAACAACATTACACTCACGCTTTAAGTGTGAATGATATTCAAAACTTTTTCAAAAAGTTATTTAAAAAAAATGTTCGAATTATAGATGTTCATCAAATAGAACTTGATTATACATTAAACGATTTATTTGAAAATGATATAGATGATTTTAAATGTTCAATCAACAATCAACCAGGTGAATATATAAAAGATGTCCTCGTATTGTTTGTTCCTACCCAATCTGCATATTTTGGGCATTATCAATTAATTATGAAAAAGAATCATAAGATTTATTTTTTTGATTCTTATGGAGAGGAATATAATGAATTACCGAAAAAGGTGAATAAAAATGGAATTGTTTTTATTTCCGATAATTTTGGAAAACTTGTATTAAATTCTGGTTACGATATATTTATCAATAAAAATAAATATCAGACAAATAATATAGAAGATAGTACATGTGGATTTCATGTTTCTATTTGTGCGTTTTATTTTATTTTACAAAACGATCCCAATTTTACTTCATACAATGATTTTGTAAAGTCATATCTAAACGAAACAACCCATACTAAATACGATTCTATTGTGTTGTACTTATTTAAAAATTTACAACCGAAAAATAATCTATAATTATATTATATAAATATATTATATGATTGAATATTTCAAAAAAATTAAAACATTGTTACATAATATTATACCTCCTTTGTCAATTATTGTATCGGGCATTATAGCTACATTATCATTTACTCTTGATTCTACAAAATGTAAAGAAGGAGAAACATGTGTAGAATCAGAAACAAATAAGGCAATTATACAGGGTATTGCATGTTTACAAATTGTTATAACTGTAATGAATCAAATTTATAGTTATATTATGAAGAAGGAAGAAACAAAACTCAAAAAGAATATTGTAGAAAGAGATGAAATAATAAAAGAATTAAGTATCGCATCAAGTAATTCAAATAGATCATCTATTGTAATATCATCGCTTACAGCTTCGGAAGAAGGTTCAAACAACCAATTGCCAGATTATAAATATAATTTATCACAAACGCATCCTTCTTTTGATTCTGTCCCATATTAAATATAATTGTAATATTTTTTTTATATAATTATATTATTAATGCTACCCTCAGTAAAATTGCAAAATATAAATTCTAAAAAATATGACAATTACGATACTTATAATGTCATTTCAGATATTAACGATAAGGACAAAGTAAAAGATCGATTTTATTTTATTACTTCTGAAATGAAATATTATAGATATAACGAAAATACAAAAGTATTTGAAAGTGTACTCGAACAAAGCGAACCTGTTGGTTTACAGGAACTAAGAGATAAAATAGAAGATAATACTACCACAATCGAACAATTGGGTGACCAAATAGCGGATATTGAGGCAAACAAGTTAAAGCAAGGTGCCAATATACTCATTCTTGACAATAATGTGAATTTAGCCAAACAAGTGCATATCGAATCATTTATTACCACTCCGGAATTGAATACAGGAATAGCAACTGTGAATCGATTGATGAATGTTAAAGATCTTCTCAACGTATTTAACGATTCGTACGAACATATTAAATTGAATGGTAATTCTATTATATTTGAAGAAAACGCAAACGTAATGTTAAAGATAGATAAAACATTCATGCAAAATATACAACCAAAACTAACAAATGGAAATAACATCCAAATAATCGGCAATGAGATTAGTACTACAGATAATATTTACACGAAATTAATGGTGGCTGATGATATCTCTTGCAATCGCGGAATGACAAGCAATGGTGAGATAAACTGTAAAAATCAGCTGAATGTTTTTACAAATGACAAGAACTGTGTTATTAATGTCGATTCTATATTTTTCAAAGAGGCGAATACAATTGTGGCTATAATAAACAAAGAAACAATTAATAGTATAACAACAGCTGTCCAAAAATCCAACGATGCAGAACTGTCATTAAACTTGGTAAATAATAGAATAACTACACTGGAAAATAGACAACCTTTTTTCTTAGAAGAATCTGAAACAACTATTAGCGAAAATATACATGATAACACACATATAGTGAATGTTAGACCTGAAATAATTACTCAAATACAACAAAACACCAATAGTATAACCGGCATCGACTCAAGAGTAAATGGTATTATGACGTCTGTGGATAATGCAATAAATGCATCACGTCTCAAATTAGAAGATCATGAAGAAAATCTTAATATTGAAACAAATATGATACCAAATGTATTATCGTTAAAAAAACGTGTCAATTTAGAAACTGTTGAATTATATGATCCTTTATTAAAATTAAGATTATATATAACTGGATCCACTATTTCATTTTATAACGAAGACAATATTCTTAAATCCACGATAACCTTACACACAATAAGAGACATACAGGATTTTATAACAGACCTCAACAATCGCTTACAATTAGTTGAAAATAATAGTAATAATTTTACAGTTTCTGATTATTTATCATTTGAAAATAATGAATTGTCAATTTCCGAGGTGGTATTATCAATGATTCAACAAAGTAACGTTGATATAGGATTGTTACAGGAAACCATCCTGGGTTTGAATCAACGTATTGACGATTTAAGCAACAATCCAGGAGGTGGTGGTGGTGGTGTGACTTTGTTATCATCCCCAAGTATCGATGTTAGAAATTTAGGATTAAATAATTATACCTTTGAATTATCAAGTCCTTACTCAACAATAAAAGAAGATGTTGCCCAATTAAAATTTGATGTAGCCAATTTAGAAAACACAACAATATCAAACTTTGAAAATTTATCAATAAGAATGGATACTTTAGAAGGAACTCTTAATAATTTAATATCTGATGATATAGCCTATTTAATCGAAGAGATAGGTCGTCTTGATGCTGAATTAAACGCAATAAAGAATCCTTAATTATTGCTACATTTTTTTATATATTTTATTGTAACTTTTAAATGTTATAATAAAATTATTTCTCTTCATTAAATTTTAATGTTGTTTCGATATATTCATCTTGTTTTAATTTTAGCTTTACATTATATCCATCAATAGTGGAAAAATAACAATTAATACTAAAATTTTGTTGAATTGATTTTGAACTAATTTCAATTGTATCATACAATGATTGTAATGCATATTCAATACAATCGTTTGCTTTGTCGGGATCATCGATATTTAAGTGATAATTTAAAAGTTCAACTTCACTATTGTTATTGTTATTAATATAATTTGCCATTGTGAAAATAGATCTACAATCAATATTATTAGATGTAAATTTTATTGAATTGAATGGAAATATTTGAACAGATTTATAAAGTGTTTGACTTATTCTATATGTTATTTCGTTAATAGAAGCTTCGAGATAATGAAATTCGATATCTTTCCATTTATCACTTTTTAATGTATTTTTAAAATGAAATGGTAAAATTTGTCTTAAAGGTTTATTAAAAGATATTGTGATTTTACTCAATAAATCAGGTGTAATATAAAGTTGATAATGTCCACTTTCAATTTTGTTTATTACAATATCATGATTGGCAATATTAAAACCCAATGCATTAATACATTTCGTTAATGCATCTTCTATCAATTTCATCAATTCCAAAGTTGAATCTAAATAAAAATACTCATTATTTAATGTTTCAGTTCGCATAGTTTTAATGTCATTTACATTGAAAGAAAAGGGTGTAGCCTCATTATTATCGGGAAAATAACGTATATTTGTATGTGCATATTCTGTGTCTGATCGAACACAAACAGCCAATGATGTAATATGAGGCTCTTTCGAATAATTAACATCTATTTCTTTTTTTACTAAATTCTTTTTGCTAAATTCTTCATCTTTTGACACAAGTTTAGGAATATAAGCAGGAAATTTTTTTATCAATCTAAAATTAGACATATACATTTTGTCAATATTACTTAATCTATCGCTTGTGGATTTTATTACTGCTTCACGATTAGTGTCACTTCCATTATAATCTATAATTTTAAAAGTAATTGCGCTATCAACCATTTAATAATATAGCTCGATAAAATAAATTTATTTTTTATTTAAAATATGATTTATACGTTTTGCCCTTAGAATTAATTTATGGGCATATTTTTTTTCATTTGCTGAAAGTGTTTTCCTATTTTGCTTATGTTTTCCACTTCCAATTATCCATTTTTCTGGATCGTTATCATTACCACCTTCAATAATATATTTACCTGCTCTTTCAATAATATATTTACCACCATTTCGATTTTCTATTATATATTTTCCACCATCAATGATATATTTTCCACCATCAGTTGAGTGAATAACTGTATCTTTAAAATTTTGTTCATCCTCTTTTAAAATATCTTGAATATCTTTTGTATCATATTCTTTTCCATAGTAATAATCTAAAACTGGTTGTTTTTCTGGAAGACCTAAACCAGCTTTTATTGTATGTAAATTTTGACCTAAACCAAACCATTTTGCTACTTTCTTTAATACTCTTGCTGTGTCTTGTATATCTCTTGTTGTCTGTTTCTTTTCATTTATTGTTTTGCCTACAAGTGGTATTTTCTCAAAATCGGTATTGTTATATTTTTTAAATGCTGATTCAAAAAAACCTAAAACATTGCTAATATTCCCACCATGATGTGAAGAACCAACACGATGTATATACGCATTGAATGATTCTTCGTCATTTTCTATAGTGTCATAAAATACAATTTCTTCATCAGTTAATGGACCAAGTTTTAAATGATCTTCAATTTGACTGATGTGTGTGCCCAAACCTAACCACGAAAAGGCTTTCGAAATACCTCTACCAACGTCCGAAAATACATCTAATATAGGTTTTGTTACTGCTCCAATAACTGGAATTTTGCCTGTGAAACTACCAATATCACCTACAATATCACCTGCTTTATTGAATGTTCTACTTATGGAATCATCTCCTGCTTTTTGCATAATAATATACATGTATAAAAAAAAATCTATATATTTATTTTATTGCTAACTTTTTAAACAATTCAATTTTATAATCGAAAAAATAATACTTACATTTTAATTTACTATCTGTATTTTGTTTTATAATAAAAATATAATGAAACTCTTTATTTTCACTGTTGCATATTGTTATTTCTTCATTTAAATCATATTTAAAAGTATTCATCGATTTTTTATTTCTAATGATCCTTCTGATAATCTTTATTGCAGCATTTATCGCAGTATGTGCATTAACTACAATATTTAGATTGTTTTTAACATAAAATTTCATAATGTATTATAATTTAGCATTAGAAAAAAATTATAGGAATATTTTATAATAAGTTTTTAACATTGCACTATAACAATTTAACAGGCAATAATAACAATTTAACGCTACAATAATAATTTTAGCAAAAATGACTTAAAGATTAGGCTTTATTATACAGTAAAATGGAAATGATAGCTAATGAACTGGTACTTCTCAACAAAATGTATATGGATACTTTCGAAAATTATGAAGAAATTCAAAATGGATGGAAAATATTAGATCTAAAATTGTCGCTCAAAACAAATGATAAAATAGAAGTAATTAAAGGACATGAAAATTATGCAATTAGTGAAAAGGGAAATGTCTATAATTTAAAAACGAAGCGAAAACTTATTCCTTCAATGACTGGATTTTTGCATCGACCATATTATGGGCTTATATTGAACGGCAAATGTGTTAAGATCCATACATTAATTGGAAAAACTTTTATTGAAAACCCAAACAACTCACCATGTATTGATCATATAAATGGTAATTCATTAGATAACTCTATTGAAAATTTAAGATGGGTCACATATAGGCAAAACGGAATGAACAAATCCAAAAACATAATAGGAACCAGCAATTATAAAGGGGTAAGTATCCATAAAAAAAGTGGAAAATATCAAACATTTATTTGTATAAATGGAAAAAATAAATTTATTGGATTGTTTGAAACTGAAGAAGAAGCAGCGAGAAAATATGATGAAGCTGCGATTTTAAATTATGGAGAATTTGCAAAACTAAATTTTTAATTATTGTTACAATATTTTGAAACAATAATCATGTTTTTTACTTAAAAAAACGAATGCCAATTTGTTATTACAGCATGTTAAATGTTTAACACTTCAATAATAACAATTTAACAGTCGATAGTAATAATTTAACAGTTGATAATAATATTTTAACAGTGTTATATTTTGTTATTTTATTATTATTTCTGGCCAATTTATATTCTCTAACAATAAATTTATTTATTTTACTTATTTATTTTCTATATCTATAATATTATGGAAAACGCAACGACAACAATTGCCGAAAACCGAAACACGGACACAGTAGTCAATAGCCAAATGATTAACTTATTCGTTGATGAAAAGAAGGTGAAGAGAAATATTATTGTCCCAATTAGCAATATTAATGGTGAGTTAATTGTTACAAATACCAGACAGGATGGTACTGGAGAACGATTCAATGCTACATTGCAGGAAAAATCCGCATATTTACAATGTATGGAAAAATCTATGGATATTAAAATCAATATACAAGGTGTAAGAACTATTGACCGAAATATTCAGTATAAAATTCTTGCTGATGGCGTGGATCAGGATATTGTCACAGTCACACGCGCAATTAACGCCAATCCATGGAATGCTGGGTTACTAAGACATAGAACCGATCCACTAAATAGTATGTGTCAATCTACAAACGTTGTTTTGGGTAATGTTGGTGGTTCCGACTCGTTCGATTTAAACCCCCAATTTGTAAATGTAATGAGAAAGTTGGAAAACCAACAAGTTATAAAAGATGCATATAAAGGTGCGTTGATTCCGGAACGTCAAAATTTAAATTATATTGTGAACGCTTCTTCTGACGCACAAATGACCGGTTTTAAAATGAACGGAGATGGCAAAACTAGTGGACAGTTAGATGGTTTAAAAACATATACATGTTTATCCCCAGTTGTAGAATTGCCAAGAATTCAACAAAATTTACAGCCACAACAATTTTTTGATGGTGCAGAATACGAATTCGAAAAGACAATCGCCACAAAAAATTACAAATGGGAAACAAACAGATTAACACCCACAGAAGCCACAAAAAAATTATATACAATTAAAGTTGGCAAATATTCATATCCTACAAATATAGAAAATTGGGAGGCGTTTTTAGCACTCCCACACTCACCAGGCCTCGCTGGTATATACTATTATACTAACAAATTTGCATTAGTATCAGGCAGGGATGTTGCTGGTGAAAACGGTGAAAATGAACCCGTCGGCCAAACGATGAATATTACAATTAAATTAAGTGCCAACAGCTCTATTTTACACCCCATGTTAAATACTTTACCCAATCTTACTTTTACAAACATTCAAACATTTAAAATTGAATCAACATATCACACAGATTTATTTCGTCATATGTTTTATAATATTTACAAACCGTCGGATAATAGTGAAAGTTTGGGTGTTCCAAAAGTGACAGTTTCAGAGCAAAAACTTAAAATAACTCAAATCGATTGTGCTCTTTTACAAAATATGATTAAACCAAGAGTGGCATTAAATTATATTGACTATAGAGTATTTTCGCAAACTAATAAAGTAAGACTTGTGCGAGAAGGAAATAAAATAGGTTTTAAAAATACACAATTTAATATTAATTGCGGTTTTACGGGTCATGTGCCGAAAAAAGCCCTAATATTTGTTTATTCTCTCGAAAATCTCCCATCTTCTTTTGCAGATCTTAAATTGACTTTTGCCGGTCAAAATGGTGTAATTATGCAATCGATTGATGATTTAATTACTGCTTCCAGAATTAACGGTTTGGATATGTCGGTAAATGATCAGTTTAACTCATATTCAGTTATGACAAGCTTCTCAAATACGAAATTAGTCCCCAGCCAATGTGGCCATGTGTTGTATCTAGAATATGGCAACAATCTTCCCATTATCACAAACTCAACCAAACCAATCACAGCATCGAGCTATGTTGATGGTTTAAGTGCAGATTACAAAATAACAGTTAATGGTATGTTTGAATCAGATTTTACTCATCTAGATATGACCAAAGAATATGATATCCAACTATTTATTTATCATTTAAATGATGGAGAAGCTATTTTCTCAAGTAATTCAGTTACGAAAAAAGTATTAGGTTTCACAGATGGTGATCTGGCTTCTGCTATTTACGAAACAGATATGGCTGTAAAATCCAACGAATTAGTGGTAAATGTGGATGATGTTGTGTCAGCCGGTTCTAGGGCTGTGCATAAAATCAAGCGTAAGGATAAAACACATACACAAACAGCACCCCAATCATCAACAAATGGTTTTATGAATGATTATATTTTTAAACGCTAATCAAAATTTTATTATAACATTAAAGTTACAATAAAATAAAATAATTTATAGCTATAATTTTTACTTTATGACAAAATCTTCTCTTTTATAACTAATTTTATGATCATTATCAACAAAATATCTTATAGGCCTTCCTGATCTTATAAAATTAGATGTTATTGTTTTGGGATTCAAATAATCAAATCTTATATCTCCATGTCGAAATTTGCCGAAAAACTTTTTTCCATCTATTATACTTTCGGGATTTTGTTTTTTCAAATATATAATTGTATCATTTGGTAAAATTTCTTCTGTAATTTTTACTTTGCTTTTAATTAAATCTGATAATGTATGCTTTCCTGCATCACCATATTGTTCTTTAAAATGGGAATTTATTACATTAACTGCTTTTTTTAACAAACCAACCCAACTAACATTATATCCTGTTGTAGGTTTGTTTGTTTTATTTTCTGTTTCTGTTTTTTTAAGTGTTAAAATGGATAATTGAATATATATCATTTTACTTACTAACCCATTCATTGATTCTATAATTGACATTGTGTTTTTATTGTAAAGATTATAATGAATTAAATTAATATTTTTTGATTTACAATAATCACTAAATTTCTTATTTTTAAATTCTCCTCCATGATCCGTTTGCAAAGTCTTTATATTTAATTTATATCTAGTCATAATCCTTTTGAACGAATGTAGAACATCATCTGCATCTTTCTTTTCAGTTGCTTCTGCATATATATGATTGTTTGAAATATTAACTACAATTAATGCATATCTGAAACCATTACTTGGATCAATAGGCATTGACAATAAATCAGTCTGAAATGTTGTATTTGATATATCTACAATTGTATCTTTTGGTAAGTGTTTTGTTTTTGGAGTTTTAAAAAACTTCATCATTTTATCATCAACAAATAATGCCTTTTTTAATCGTTCTTCTAATTTTTCTTTTTTAGGTGCTTTTTTTGGAGCCATATATTATAATTTGGGAAAAAAAATGTAATATAATTAATCTATAAAAAATGTGTTTTCTTCTTTACCACCAGTTATACGTTTAATAACTGCGTGAGTATCTGTAACGAGTTTGCCTAATGGTTTGGTTATCGTTCGTGTATGTTTTGACGTTTGTATTTTGTTTTGATGTACAAATTTCGCTGTTTTTTCATCATATACATTAATGGATTCTAATAAATTTTTAGCAAATATTTGACAGTTGTTATCAATAGAATCATATGAAAAATAATCATCACCCATACGTTTTTGAGTTCTTTCAAGCATTTCCTCAAGTGTAACATCCGGAATATTATTTACAGTTATAAATTCCGCAGTATTTGGAAGAGAAAAACGATCACTAATATTTACATAACTTTGTTTTTCAACAATTATCTCTTTATTATTCACAGTAACTAATAAACCTAAATGATATAATTGATCATAAGGCAAAGCAGCCAATAAACCATTTGTATAAATTGTATTTAATATTTCTGGAATTGTAGATCTATAAATTCGTATAGCTTGAATTTTTTCATCACCATATTTCTCAATTGCTCGAGATGCTTTTGTAGTATATGAATTTGCATTGAAAAATTTACCATATATATTACCTGCTTCTTGGAATGCTGCAGTAGTGCCGGCCTGTGCGGGTTGACCATCCTGTGCGGCAGTGTTGTTCTGTGCGGCAGTGTTGTTCTGTGCGGCAGTGCCATCCTGTGTGGGTTGACCATTTCTGTCTTGCTCAGGACCTTCTCGTGATCTCTTTTTTCTTGATATCTTTCTTTCCACAGTACCACCTGGGGATTTGCGAGATGTATATTCTTCAACATTTTCGTTATTGGCCATATTTTCGAAATGTTGATTATCTTGTCTATTTCTTCGAGTAAACAAAGCTTTATCTAGAAAACTAATAAAAACTTGTGATGTGGAAGATAATAAAGTTTGTAACAAAGATTGCGGATTTAAATATGCAGTGACAGTGCCAAATGCATTATTTATCGTTTGAAGCCATGATACATGTGGATTGTTTTGTTTTGCTATAATTTCCTTTCTGAATTTTATCATTAAATCTATTTGGGTTAATAAAAATCTTTTTTCATATAAATCAGTTTCTTCGTTATATTTTTTTCTCAAATGAGTCAAAACATCCTGTGTCTTTTGTTTTGCCTCTTCTATTTCTGCTTCTGTCATACCAGCGCCAACTTGATTACCTTTTCCTTCCTCTAAATCTTTGACTATAATATTGTATTCGCTTAATACTAAATCATACTCTTTTGCATGTAGTGATGTTTGAATTCTTTTTACTAAGAGGCCCTGTTCTTCTCTCTTTTTACTAGGGGTCATATTTACACCAATGTCCATATATATTGGGCTATGTTTTATATTTTCTTTAATATAATCCAATGTAAATTCTACACTTCTTGACTTTGGGTTTATCCTTTGACCCTTTCTAAAACTTTGCGATTCAAGCGTTATGTATTTTGTAGCTGCAGCACTGGCTGGTTTATCTATTTGTTCGTCAAGACCAGCGTCAGACATTTCGTTTACAAGATCAATTTTAGCCATTTCTTCTTTTAATTCCGCTTGAGATCGTTTATGAAAGTCTTCATGATTTTCTTCAATCGGTTCCTGTTTTACTTCTGGTTTTACTTCAACTTTTGCTTCTGGTTTTGCTTCCTGTTTTGCTTCTGGTTTTACTTCGACTTTTGGTTCCACGTTAGCTTCTGGTTTTACTTCGACTTTTGGTTCGACTTTTACCTCCTGTTTTACTTCTGCTTTTGGTTCGACTTTTGCTTCCTGTTTTGCTTCTGCTTTTGGTTGAGGTAAAGGATCAACATTATTTAGTATTTCTTTTTGTTGTTTTGCCCAGTTTTCATCAATATCCTTGTTTTCATCCGAATCATTATCACTATACATTTCAGCCCATTCTCTTTTAGAACTTCCATCTCCATCATCTTCACCCTCTTCATCTTCTTCATCCTTTTCATCCTCTTCGTCCTCTTCGTCCTCTTCATCCTCTTCTTCCTCTTCGTCCTCTTCATACCTTTTTCGTGTATTGTTCGAATCCATAGAATGAAAATCATCTTCGTCATATATTTCACTTTCAGTCATTCTTCTTTTTTCCAACGAATTAGCAATATTTTGTAACAAATTATTTTGCATCGCATCATTTAATTCCTGCTTTGTTTTAAATTCAAGACGATTTTTATTTTCTAAATTTGTATTTGAACTTAGCGATGCCATATCTTTTATTGCATCATAATCGCGAAGTGTTTTAATACTATCTTCAAACTGTTTTAACATATTTAAAAATTCTGATTTAACCATTAAATCATTTGCGATTTCAGTAAGATAATAAGTGCGTAATCTGTTCATATTAGAAACAAATCCTGCACGTTTTAATGGTATAGTCATATTTTCATTTACAATAATATCATATAATGTTTTAAATATTTCACCTACTTCAGTTATTTTATTTCTTACCATTTCATTAGATTGTTCAATAGAAGACGTTGGTCTTGTTGGTGCCAATAGGGAATTTAACATACGATCGTAAAAAAACCTTTGTGCCTTTTTGCTTTCAGGAGTTATCATGTATATTATACAAATTGAAAAAAAAATAATTAAATTATTGCTATAAAATATTTTTGTAACTTTTTTGTGGTTTGTTTTTATTAATTTTGTGGGCTTTTAATACTGAAACAAAACAAAACAAAACAAAACAAAATAACTAATAAACAAAAAAAAATAAAGCGCTAAAAAGTTTTCAATGAATAAAAATAATGTCAAATAAAGAGCAAGAAAAAAAATATTGTTAAAAAATTCTTGCTAAAACAAATTACAAAGTGACTTGTTTATTCATGACAATGGTACTCGTTTTCGCAACAATGCGCTCGATGGTTTCCACAGGGTCGACATCAACGACATGCACAACAGCCACAGGGGAGGCACCATCACCAGCAACAAAATGCTCCATCAACTTGAAAACAACCACACAGTAACTGTCAACGTCCTTGAAGAAAATCTTCTCCCCCATAACCTCGAGGTATGGAACGCCAAACGAGGTTTCCGACAACATGCGGTACTCAGTCACAATATCGTCAATGATGGTCCGGTGGATATGCTGGGAAACCATCTGCGCATACTCGAACGGGTTGGTGGCTGCGGCCTCTCGTAGAACCTCCCTGATTTCATCAACAACATTGGGGGACGGGTTGGTGGCTACGGCTGCTTGCAGAACCTCCTTGATTTCCTCAACAACATTGGGGGGCTGGTTGGAGACAAATTTTTGGATGGCGGAATGGTCATACTTCTTCGCGTCGCTGGCAGGGTGTGCATTCATGATGGTTGTCAAACGCATCTCACACAAAGCCATCATATTGGCATAGGTGTTGGCAGAGGTCGTCGAAGAGGCAATGCGAAGAAGCGACTTTTTGGTATCGGATCCAGTCTTGGTGGCGGTTTTGTGGTGCCCAATGACAATCTTCGCAACATCCTTCTCTTGCTTGCGAATCTCCTTCAACCTCTCAAGCTCCATCTCGCGATTAGCCTTTTGAAGTTGCCCCTTGATCGACATTGTGTGTCGCATATCAGTGACCATGGTGTCAATTTCATTTTTGGTAGTGCCCTCCGGAACAAACACGTCGCTCTCGACACGTGAGCTTTTGTTGCCAGTTGTCAAACGAATCCACGTCCCCTTGTCATTGTATCCGATAATGTCGTACTTGGGTGGCATTGTTGTTTTGTCTTTTGTTTGAAATGTAAAAGAAATATTTGAAACAAAATAAATACGAAATAAATACAAAATAAATACAAAATAAATACAAAATAAATACAAAATAAATACAAAATAAATACAAAATAAATACAAAATAAATACAAAATAAATACAAAATAAATACAAAATAAATACAAAATAAATACAAAAAGATAAAATAATCTCCATTGAATAAAACTCAACAGAGACACGGCTATAAATCTCAAGTCGCCATAGTGTGATGGGAGAAGCCGCTTAGTTTAACGTCATTTCGGACACCAACCCACCCAATCAACTTAAAGGATAATTTCGTTTGGTATCAAAATGTTGTTTTTAATTGTAGTGTCAAATAACATTTTAAATTTAGGTTGAATATGTTTAAAAGCATTTTTGTTTTGCTTCATTGCCTCTATACACATAATTAACGATTGCTTTTTCACAAATTGTAAAGCATTTGCATTTCGTTGTATAGCTTCAATACATATTTCTTCAGTTTGGTTTTTTATATATTGTAAATTATATGCGTCCTTTTTAATGATTTGCAAACACATCTCAAAAGTTGGTTTTCGTATTTTTGCTATCGCCCATGGATATATTTCCAATAATTTAAATTTGTATTTTCGTTTTTTGACATATTTTATTGATTTCCAACAGCTTTTCATAGCTTCCAAACATATTTCAAAGGATTGAATATTTACAAATACCAAAGCATTGGCATCGTCCTGTACGGCTTTTAAACATAATTCTTTATCTTGATATTTATCTGGCACTAACCTCAATGTATAACCATCTTGTTTTATAGCTTCTAAACATAATTCTTTATCTAAATATTGGTCTTTTACATATTCCAAAGCATAACAACTCTGTTTTACAGCTTCTAAACATAATTCTTTATCCAAATATTGATCTTTAACATATTGCAAAGCATTGCCATTCTGTCTAATAGCTTCTAAACATAATTCTTTGTCTAGATATTGGTCTTTTGCGTATTTCAAAGCAATACCACTACGCCTTATAGCTTCCAAACATAATGTTTTATCTTGGATTTTCACAAATCGTAAATAATGACCATCGTGTTTGACAGCTTCTAAATCGTTTTGTCGCACATCCATTATAATACGATCTTGTGTCATTATAATACGAGCTTGTTCTTTGGCAGCTTCTAAATCCATTTCCATCATATTTTTTCGGACTTGAAAAAAATCTAAAACATGACCGTTCACTTTAAAAGCCAATTCATATACTTCTTTATCTTGGCTTTCCTCCACATACTCCAAAGCATAACGGTTTTGTTTTACATCTAAATCTATTTCAATTTGTCGCATATCCATTATAACAAGTAATATGGTTATATCTTTAAGTCATTTTAAGTCCAAATTCAAATATATAATATGTGTTAAAATCTGGTTTCATCGCCCAATAAATATAACCATAATACACATTCATATTTCATATATATAACACACAATGCACAATAGTTAAACATAAATCCACCAAGAAAATATAACCATAATACCCAAAAATA
>JASLED010000044.1 GCA_030151255.1 Flavobacterium sp. | reverse complement strand
AATTTACTTATCATCTCGTTGCTTTAATTACCAGTTTTCAGAGCGAGACTCTAAGCAATAGCTTAATATTTTCTATATAAAGTATTGCAAAAATACATCTTTTTGGATGCATTCTTAAGACAAATATAACAATTCTTTTTTACATTACCGAATTCGGTAATGAATATTTTTCATATTAATATGAAATTGCATGAAAAAGGAATTATGGATGAAAATAAAACTCCAGAAATTAAAAAATTAGTTGCTAATAAAATTAAGACTCTTAAAGGTAATCAACCATATTCTTTCTTAGCAAATAAAGCAAATATAACTCCTGCTAGAATTAGTGATGCTGCAAATAATAAAATCGATTTTAGAATAAGTACTTTAATAGAAATAGCGATTGCCCTAAGAGTCAATCCTAAAGAATTATTTGATATTGATTTTAATTTTGAAGAATATTATAAAGAACTTGATAAACATTATTAGTAACAATATTCTTAATCTAAATTTGATATATTTCAAAATAAAATAAATTACGATTTATAATATATTCAAGCAGTACAAAAAGTACTGCTTTTTTTATGCTTCAATTTGTCAAATAAACAGCTACTTACTCAAAATAAAGCGGTGTTTACGGATTTCCGTAATGCAATCATATAATATATGTATATGTTTGAAGGGAAATTAAACGAAATACATATATAGGTGTGGTTTTAGGAAACTACACCGTATTTTGTTTATTTCATCCGATCGCTTTGCTCGGGAGGTGAAAAACAATGTTAACTGATATGAAACTAAAGTCACTACAAAAGAATGAAAGAACTTTTGTAATCTATATTTAAGACAAAGAAAGAATAAAAAACCTTTGTTGGTGCATTTTTTAGTTCGTACATATTTTTTAATTGTAAACCAGTATTTCTTATGCTTTTTTCATCAAAAATATTGAAGGAAAAATAAAATTCATAGACGAAAATTTCACACAGAACAGGCATTAAATAAACTAGACTAACTGAAACTTATTATAGGAAAGGATCACTAGTTGCTTACGAAATATTACTTATTGAAAAGGTAATTGAATTAAAATAAGGTGATTTGTTTAAGAAAATGTTTGAGAATAGCAATAGAAAAATAGAAACAACTAAAATCGAAAGAAATATAAAAAACATTATAGGAAACATGAATGATTTACAAAATTTATCAATTGCAGATTTAAAGGCTACTCTTGACTATATCAAAAAAACAAAAACTGACTTACTTAATGACTTAAAGAGTCAGGGAAAAGAAACAAAAAATAATACTTTTTTAGATGAATATGATAGAGTAGAATTTATAATCCATCGTGAATTATCAAAAAGAATTAAAAGTTTATTTACTACAACTTCATTTATATAAATTTTTGTCAGTGTTTTATAATTAATTAAAGATGTTAAAAAAAATTAACTTTACACTATTAAGAAAAAGCTTCAAGGATATTATTGTTTTAATTATATTAATGTTTTTGCCGATCATTTTGAGTTTTATCTATTTTAAAATAATAGATAAAACTGGTGTGTTTGTAACTAACAAAGAGTTATTAGCTTATTCTATGAGTTTATTGGCTCCTAGTATTTTATTTATATTTAATACACACGGTATTACTTATAAATTACCCTGGAAAGATCTGATTATTCCAACTATTTTTTGCACATATATAATACTATTTGTTTTTAATTTTTTAATTACAAATAATATAAATAGTGATTTTAATACAAAAATTGAAGAAAACTTAACCTACTTTGTTTTTATAGTTTTAATCTCAATTATTTTGATTAGGGTTTATGTTGGGTATCATACCTCAAAGTCGGTTAATTTTATTGAAAAAAAGAAAGAAGATCAAATGAGTTTTAATGATTCATTTAAACAAAGGCTTAACAAGTAGTCCTATTATGGAAAAAAAAATTAAAGTTTTAAAGTTAAAACAACCTAAGGGAGAGTTCTTTATGGGAACTATTTCTGCTGAGGATTTGATAGACATTACATATTCTGATGTACGACGAATAGAGAATGAAGAAAGAGAGGTAGAGCGATATTTAGGAATTCAGAGGCCTTTAGATAAGGGAAGGGTGAGGAAAATAAAGGAATATATTCGATCTCCAGATGCCTCTTTCCCTACAGGTATTGTACTTTCAATAAGTCCTGAAAGTGCTGTTTATGATGAAGAAAATGGAGAATTGATTTTGTCTGAATATACTTCTGACTGTAAGTCCGATTCGATACCGTTAAGGAAAATAGCAAAAGTTTTAGATGGACAGCATCGCATTGCAGCATTTATGAATGATCAAGGAAATTACGATTTCACTTTAGGTATTCCTGATTTTGAACTCAATATTGTTGTTTTTATTGGATTAGATCTCGATGAGCAAGCGAATATTTTTGCTACAATTAATTTAGCACAAACTAAAGTTAATAAAAGTCTAGTTTATGATTTAGAAGGGCTTTCAAAAGTTAATAGTCCATTTCGAAGTGCTCATAAAATAGCAGTGGCGCTTGATACAGTTTTTGATGATAGTCCTTTATATCATAGAATTAAAAGGCTTGGTGTTAAGACTAAGGGAAGATTAGAAAGTGAACCTTTAACACAAGCTGTATTTGTAGAATCATTATTAAAGTTAATTTCTCAAGATCCTTTTGCAGATAGGACAGCTTTGTTAAAAGGGAAGAAGTTGAAATTAAAAGAGAATGAAGTGTTAAATTTACCATTCAGAAGCTTATACATTGATGGCAAAGATGAAGATATTGCAGTTATTTTATATAACTATTTTTCTGCGATAAGAGAACGATGGCCAATATCTTGGAATAAAGTTACCACACAAGGAAACATACTACCAAGATCAAACGCTTTCAAAGCATTTATGAGATATTTGAAAGACTTGTATTTAGATATAGTAAAAGGGGAGATAGGTAAAATTGTTTCGAGAGATGAATTTTACGATCATTTTGTACAGTATAATATCGAAGATGATGACTTTACTTCTGGGAATTTCAAACCAGGAAGTGGCGGTGAGGCAGCATTCTATAAATTATTAAAAAATGAGATTAGCATAAAAGAATTGAAAGAATAGTTATTCATTTCAATCATTTAATAACTGATATATACTACGTTAATTTTAATTATGACAAGAAAAGAAATAGAAGATTTCAAAGGATTTCAATCACCAGAAAGTGAAAGAGAAACAGCTTTATTTTTTAACGATATAGGATTAGAATGTATTTCATTATGCTTTAAAATTAAAGCTGATGATGGTATAACAGATATTACAGATGTAGATGGAATTTATTTAGATCGTGAGAATAAAATAATCATTATATATGACGATAGTACACAAAAAAATGACAATAATTCAAAAATTGCAACGTTTTTTCTAAAATGCCAAGAAAACAAATATGAGCAACAGATATACGATAAACATAAAGATTTACCACATTATCCTATTAAAATATTATATATTGATAAACATAGAGAAAGAAATAAAGCACAAAGCTTAGCGTCTATAGATCATTCTCAGACAAATCATACAGCAATATTATTTAAAGATGATTTTGAATATTTTAAAAATTTAGCTAATAAATTTGGTAAATGGTCCCGAAATGATTTGTATAATCTATTAGATATTCGATTACCAAATGCTCATATTGAAATTGATGCAGTAAAGATTTATATTGGTAATACTCCTGCTTATGTTTATGCTTCTAAACCCCATGACCTTCTAAATTATGCCTTTGTTTCTAGGAGACTGAATCAAGAAATAGGCTATCAAAGAATGGTTGATTATAAAAGAATAGATGAAATATCAGGTAAATTAATCTCAGGTGAAATTAGTGGATTTATGAATTCGATATTATTAAATAGTACAATACCTTTAGAAGAAAGAAATAAAGTGAGTAAAAGTCATACACCATGTAATGTTAAGTTAATAATACCTAATCACTTTTCATCTTGTCGTGTTGTTGATGGACAACATAGATTGTTAGCATTCAGTCAACTTAAAGAAACTGAACAATCAAGATTTTCATTACCTGTTGTTCTAATGGATAATTTATCTGATAAAGAAGAAATGAAAATGTTTTTAGAAATTAATAAAAATGCCAAACCTGTAGATCCTAATTTAGAATATGAAATAATTAGTGATATCGACGGATGGGAGATAACTTCTAATGAATTTTTAATTAGGATTGGTGTTCTAACAGTAAAAGAGTTATGTAAATCAAGTCCTTTTAAAGATCATGTTCATTTTGGATTAGTAGGCGATTCAAAAAAAAATAAAATCACACTAAAATCGTTAGTAGACACCTTAAATAAATTTAATTATATAAAAAATGAAAATAATATTTTTGGCCAAAAAGTGACAAATAAAAAAGAAATAAGTCAATTGAGTTCAAACTTAAAAGAAATATTTACTAAAGGGAATAAAATATTGCAGAATAATGATTATTATCTATCCAATAGAGGCATGGAATTGGTTTTAGGATTTGTTACGAATTTAATTTTAGAAGAAAAATTTGATAAAAAAAACAACTATATGGATAACAAAGAGTCTATTATGATTGATAAATACACTCGCTTTTTTCATGTTTTGAAGGCAAATACAGATAATCTAAATAGTAAGAAACTTTACGGTGGATCAGCCTTTAAGGGAGCATACGATTATATTAAAGAAATATTTGATAAAACAATTTCTGATTCACTAGAACCTGAAGCTTCAGGAATAACATTAAATAACGAACAAGAATTGGAGGAAACACCAACTTTACAGACAGAAAATTAGTAATTTAAAAATGTGTCTTCATGAGGGAAGACACATTTTTATTGACACTGTACCAAAAACTGTGTAAGTATAAAGTTCTGCTTGGGTTAAAACCGAGCAGAACTTTTTTATATATTTAAATTTACATAGTTATGAAAACAAAAGACCTATTCCCAGATGAGTTTTTCAAACAGTTTAAAACTGGAGATGAACTCCAAAATTTCCTAAAAGACTTGCAAAAGCGAGGAATTGAAAAAATGCTAGAAGGCGAGTTAGATGCTCACCTGGATTACGATAAGCATGATTCAAGAAAAGGAGATAATACGCGTAATGGCTATTCTAACAAAAAGATAAAAACCAGTTACGGCGAAGAAGAAATAAAGGTTCCTAGAGATCGTGATGCAAGTTTTAACCCCATGCTTATACCCAAACGAAAAAGTATGGTAGAAGGTCTAGAAAACGTTATTGTATCACTTTATGCCAAAGGGATGTCCGTTTCTGATATTGAAGAACAAGTCAGAGAGGTTTACAATTTTGATGTTTCTCAATCGACCATTTCTCGTATAACTGATGCTATCACTTCTGATATTGTAGCTTGGCAAAATCGCCCATTAGAGCCTGTTTATTTAATTGTTTGGATGGATGGTATTGTATTTAAAGTTAGAGAAGGCTCTAAAGTTATTAATAAAACCATCTATATCGCAGTAGGGTTAAAACGCGATGGACGTAAGGAGGTCTTAGGATTATGGCTTGGAAAAAATGAATCATCTTCCTTTTGGATGAGTGTTTTAACTGATATGAAAGCCAGAGGTACTGAAGATATTTTAATTACCGCAACTGATAACTTAAACGGTTTTACTGACACTATACGTACTGTTTTCCCTGAATCTAAAACACAAATCTGTGTTGTACATCAGATACGTAATGCCTGTAAATACGTTGTTTGGAAGGATAAAAAACAATTTACCACAGACATGAAAGAGATTTACAATGCTCCAACCAAACAAGCGGCTGAAGCGGCTCTAAACGACTTTGCAACTAAATGGGAACATAAATATTCCTATGCTATTCAAAGCTGGAGAAACAACTGGGAAGATCTTACTGTATTCTTTGAATTCCCCGTAGATATTAGAAAAATCATATATACAACCAACTTAATTGAAAACCTAAATGGCAAAATCAGGAAGTATACCAAAAATAAATTATCTTTTCCCACTGACGAAGCTGTCATGAAATCCGTATATTTGGCTGTAAGAGAAGCAACTAAAAAATGGTCAATGCCAGTGATAAACTGGGGTGTGATTATTGATCAATTCTTAATCCTATATCAAGAAAGGGTTAGACTTTAATGTAAAACCTAACCCAAGCTTTATTTTTGAACTTACATACTTTAAGAGACAGTGCCTTTTTTTATTTCTTATTCTCCTTTAAAGATTGGATTTCTTTTCTCGATAAATGCGTTTATACCTTCTTGACAATCTGATGTCTTCCCTAATTTAGCTTGAAATAATCCTTCTTGAATTAATTGTTCTTCGATTGAATTATTAAATGTTTGATTCAATAATTTTTTGGTGTAAGCCAAAGCTTTAGTTGGAAGATTAGCTAATTTATTAGCAATTTTTTCAACTTCACTATCGAAAATATCATCAGCGAAAAAATCATAAATCATTCCAATTTCTTTTGCTTGAGCTGCTGAAACTTTATCTGCAAGCATCATTAAAGAAGTTGCTTTTTGAAGCCCAATTAAACGAGGTAATAAATAAGTTCCTCCACAATCTGGGTTTAAACCAATTTTAGAAAAAGCTTGAATGAAATTTGTCGATTCTTTGGCAACAACAATATCACAAGCTAAAGCTAAATTTGCTCCCGCACCTGCAGCGACACCATTTACTGCGGCAACAACTGGCTTGTCCATGTTTCTAATTTTAAGAACCAAAGGATTATAATTTTCTTGAATAATTTTATTGAAGTCGATTCCTTTATCTTTTATAATTTCATCTAAATCTTGGCCCGCACAAAATGCTTTTCCCATTCCAGTTAAAACAACTGCACGAACAGAAGCATCTTGAGCTGCAATATCTAAGTGATATTGAAGAGATTTGATCATTTCCTGATTAAAACTATTAAAAACAGAAGGACGATTCAATGTAATTGTCGCAATTTTATCCTTTTGTGTGTATAGGATTGATGTTGATTTTTCCATATTTTTTATTGATGACATTTGAAATAATCAAAAGGTTCATGGCAATCGTTACACTGATACATCGCTTTACAAACTGCAGAACCAAATTGACTGATAAGACGAGTATTATGTGAATTACATTGTGGACACTCAATATTTTTCTCGTCCGAAAAGAGCTCATCGCTCGAGGAATTTTTTGTAGGAGGCGCAATTCCATACGCTTTCATTTTTTGTTTCCCTTCTTCAGTCATCCAATTCGTAGTCCAAGAAGGACTTAACTGATTGATGACATTAATATTACTTAATCCTTTTTCAATTAATTTTAAGCGAACAGAAATAGGAATAGTATTCATTGCAGGACAGCCCGAATAAGTTGGTGTAATGGTTATAGTAATGTTTTCATTATCTGTAATTTCAACTTTACGAACTATTCCCAAATCCAAGATATTAATTACTGGTATTCCAGGATCTGGAACTTCCTGCAAATATTGCCATATTTCTTTTTCTGTTACCATTGTAAATTAGGATAAGTTCTTTGCATGAATTGCAACTCTGATAAAATCAATCCCATATGTTCTGTGTGTATTCCTTGCTTTCCACCTTTTTGAACAAATGTCTTTTCTATATCAGCTTTCAAAGTAGCTTCTTCTAATATTTCATTTACTTTTGCCAACCATTGGGATTTAAAATCATTAGGATTAGCAATTAACCCTTCTTCAATTAAAGCATTTTGGTAATTTGCTGTAACGAACATTTCTCCAATATAAGGTAAAACTTCATCGACAGCTTCTTGAATTTTATCATGAGATTCTTGTGTGCCATCTCCTAAACGAATCATCCATTCTGACGACCATTTTAAATGATATTTTACTTCTTTCAAGGATTTTTCGGCAATAGATTGTAATCTTGAATCTTTTGCTTTTAAAAATTGTTCTAACAATAAAACATGATAAGCATCGTAAAAGAATTGACGAGCAACTGTATTTCCAAAGTGTCCATTTGGCAATTCACTTAATAATAAATTTTTATAATCACGTTCTTCACGAGTCATAGCCAAAGTATCTTCAGTTGTTCCATTTCCAATCATTTCAGCAGCATAGTTGTAATAGTTTGAAGTCTGACCTAATAAGTCTAATGCAATATCTTGTTCAAGTATAGGTCCATGACCACACCATTCACAAAGACGTTGTGCTAAAATTAAATTAGTATCCCCAATATGAAGAATAAAATCGATGTAATTCTGATTGTTTGTATAAGCTGTCATAAATTACATATTTTTGATTTCTTCTGGTACTGAATAAAAAGTTGGATGACGATATATTTTATCTTCAGCCGGATCAAAGAATTCTCCTTGTTCTTCTGGATTAGTTGCATGAATATTTTTGGATTCTACAATCCAAATACTCACACCTTCTAAACGACGTGTATATACATCACGTGCATTTTGTAAAGCCATTTCGGAATCTGATGCGTGAAGACTTCCCACATGTTTATGATCTAATCCTTGTCTACTTCTGATAAATACTTCCCATAAAGGCCAATCTTTATTTTCCATATTTTATGCGTTTTTTATTTGTTCTTGTTCTTGTTGTCTTTGTTTTCTTTTCTCATGATAAGCTGTGGCAGCTTCTCTTACCCAAGCTCCTTCGTTATGTGCATTGCGGCGTGCAGCTAAGCGTTGTTTGTTACATTTGCCGTTCCCCCTTACTACATTCCAGAATTCTTCCCAATCAATTTCTCCAAAGTCATAGTGTCCAGTTTCTTCGTTCCATTTTAAATCTGGATCAGGAATTGTCAGACCTAAATATTCAGCTTGAGGTACAGATATATCCACAAAACGTTGACGTAATTCGTCATTCGTGAAACGCTTGATTCTCCATTTTATCGATAATTCTGAGTTAGATGAATCTTCGTCTTTTGGTCCAAACATCATTAATGTTGGCCACCACCAACGATTCATTGCGTCTTGCAACATTGCTTTTTGCTCTGGAGACCCTTTAGAAAGAACAACTAAAGATTCGTAACCTTGTCTTTGATGAAATGACTCTTCCTTACACACCCTAACCATTGCACGAGCATAAGGTCCATATGAAGCGCGACATAAAGGAACTTGATTTAGTATAGCAGCACCATCGACCAACCAACCAACCATTCCAATATCAGCCCAAGTTAAGGTTGGAAAATTAAAAATACTTGAATATTTTGCTTTACCTGAATGTAAATCATTTAGCATCTCAATACGTGAAACTCCTAACGTTTCGGCTGCACAATAAAGATATAATCCATGGCCACTTTCATCTTGAACTTTCGCTAACAAAATTTTCTTTCTATTTAAAGAAGGAGCTCTCGTTAACCAGTTTGCTTCTGGTAACATTCCCACTATTTCAGAATGGGCATGTTGAGAAATTTGTCTAATTAATGTTTTACGGTATTCATCAGGCATCCAATCTTTTGGTTCGATACGAACCTCATTTTCAATCTTATCATTAAATATTTTTTGAAAATTAATTTCTTTTGCACTCATTTTACTTGCTTTTTAAAGTTTTTATTTGGCATCAAAATCTACTATGACTTCTTTAGATCTAGGATGGGATTGGCAAGCCAATACAAAACCTCTTTCTAATTCATCTGGTTCTAGTGAATAATTGATATCCATTTCAACTTCACCTTTTAGGACCTTACATTTACAAGTGGCACAAATCCCACCTTTGCAGGCATAAGGTAAATCGGCACCGTTTTGCAAAGCCGCATCCAAGATTGGATCTCCATGATAGCCTAAATCGATTTGAAGAGAAGTTGCATCCAATTGGATAGTTACTTTACTAATAATATCATCAGATTTAATCACTGTATGTTGACGTTCAACCTTTTTAGCTTCTGCAGTTTCACTAAAGAATAATTCGAAGTGTATTTTTTTTGAATCCACTTCAGCTTCAATAAAAGCTTCGCGGCTATTTAAAATCATTTTTTCTGGTCCGCATAGAAAAACTTCTCCAATTTGCTTTGAATCGATAATATTTTTCAAGAAATATTGAATTTTTACTTTATCAATACGTCCACTTAAAATTTCAGCATCTGCTCTTTCGCGACTCAAAATATTGTACACACTCAAACGTTCTATGTACCTATTTTTCAAGGCTTCTATTTCTTCTTTGAAAATAATAGATGCTTTATTACGATTTCCGTATAACAGGACAAATTGACTGTTTGGCTCGGCTTTAAGTACTGTTTTTACAATCGAAAGTACTGGTGTAATTCCAGAGCCGGCTACAATCGCTACATATTTTTTATTATTGTTTTTATCTAGTTCTGTAAAGAAATTGCCTTGAGGAGTCATTACTTCTAAGACATCTCCAACTTTCACAAAATCATTCATATAAGTAGAGAAAATACCGTCCTCTATCTTTTTTACCGCAACTCTTAATTCATTATCGAATGGACTTGAGCATATTGAATAGGAACGTCTAATTTCTTCGTTGTTCTGAAATTTTTTAAACGTTAAATATTGTCCCTGTTTGAATTTAAATTCATTATTTAATTCTTCCGGTACATCAAATGTAATTGAAACACAATCTGCTGTTTCTCTTTTTACATTTTTAACTCGTAAAGGGTGAAAATTTATTGCCATGTTATTTTTGAAACCCGTTAATTAATAGTGTCATCAAGTCATTTTCTAGTTGTTCGGGTGAAATTTATCTCTTTGGTTTATACCAAAATTCTATCCAGCGTAATGACGATAATAAAGTAAATAGTGCAACTGATACATTTATATCTTTGAATTCTCCAGCTGCAATTCTTGCTTTTATTAGATTTGAAATTCTTTTCTCATAACCTTTACGCATTGTTTTATACAATTTATTTTTAGCTTCTGATAGTTGCTTCCAATCATTATTTGCTACAGCGACTTCATTCGGTTCATTAATAATCATTCGAACGTGTAGCTGAATAAGTGCTTTTAATTTTTGTATATTAGATTCTTTCGTATGCTCTATTGTACCGAGAAGCGGAACATATTGATTCGCAACTTTAAAACAGATCTCTTCTAAAACTTCGTCCTTAGATCGAATGTGATTATATAAACTTGCCGCTTCCATTCCCACTTTTTCTGCTAATTCGCGCATCGATGTTGCTGAATAACCTTTTTGCTTAAAAATTATTGCTGCTTCTTTAATAATCAGTTCTTTTTTACTTTGTTTAGGCATTTTTTTAGATATATCTATGATCGACTACGGTTTAATTTTCCTCTTTAGCTATCAGTCTAATAACGAACCAATGGTAATGCCTTTTTTATTAAAGTTTTTATTATCAATATATCAGATTATCCATATAGTATAGGTTCACCTGTTTTTTCGTTTACTATTTCTGGAAAGAAATGATCTTCCTGAATATCCGATCCTGTTCTTTGTTCTTCAAAATCTTCATTTGAAATACCACGGCCAATAATTTTACTTAATTCATAAATATTTGATGCTTTAATATTTCTACTTTTTGGCGCAATATTTCTGACTAATACTATGGTCCTAAAATGGCAAATTACTATTACAACTCACCTTTTTGTTGATATCTTTGCGTACGAAGGTGTTGTAAAAATTACAGCAGCTTGAAAGTCTTTTAAAAACATAATCTGCTTTTCAGTATTCTTCCTAAAATAGAACCACTTTCATTCCTGATTTTTCCGCTCCATACTGTAATTCTACCCCCTTTTGTAAACAAACCATATTTGTAATATCAGTTCTGGTTCACATCCTGAAGCAGCTAAAGATCTCGCTATAACTTTTGAAAATAAATTAATATTACTTCTTGTATAGCCTATAACAGTTAGTTTTCTTGTTATCTCCCTTGAACAATGTAATCTTATTACATTACTTTTTGATTCTGCAAATAATCAAAATGAATAATTTTCTCTTATTTTTTTTTAGTAAAAGGTAATTTGTTTTGATCTTTTACATTTTTAATATCCTCTGGTTTTACGTCTGCCTTATCAAAAGCATCTTTATAAAACAGCACTTTTAGCTATACCTTTTCAGCACGCGTAATTTGTTAATAGGTATTTGCTCAATGTTAGTATTGAATATCATAATTTTTATATGTTTTTATTTTAAATCTAAACTAATTTAATTAAAAAAAATAACAAGTGATAGTTTTTTAGTGTAAAATATGTAACTATTGTTAGTTGTTTTTTATTTAATAGGTTAAAGTGTAATTAATTAATATTTGTAATTTTTCTGCATTAGGTAACATTTCTGCTTCTAAAGTAGAGTTTAATGGAATTGCGGGAATATCTAGCGCTCCTAAAACACGTACAGGTGCATCTAAATATTCAAAACATTCTTCATTAATTAATCCTGAAATACTCTGTGCAAAAGAGTTTTGCTTCGCTTCTTCTGTCACAACAATACAACGATTGTGTTTTTTTACACTATTAAAAATTGTTTCCTTATCCAACGGAACTAAAGTGCGTAAATCGATAATTTCAACTTGATTAGGAAAATCCTTCGCTGCTTGCTTTGCCCAATAAACTCCCATTCCATAAGTAATAATCGTTACCGAATTATGATTTTGAGAAGATTCAGCTACCAAAACTTCACGTGCTTTACCGAAAGGCAATACATAATCTTTATCAGGTTCTACAGTAGCAGCATCTTTCGTTCCTTTTATTTTACTCCAGTATAAACCTTTGTGTTCTAGCATTACCACTGGATTTGGATCGTAGTAGCAGCTTTCATTAAACCTTTCAAATCCGCTCCAGTGGATGGATAGGCAATTTTAATTCCTTTAATACTTGTCAAAACACTTTCAACAGAACTTGAATGATAGGGACCTCCGCTTCCATATGCACCAATCGGCACTCGTAAGATCATGGAAACAGGCCATTTACCATTGGATAAATAATTAGAACGCGAAACTTCTGTAAATAATTGATTAAGACCTGGCCAAATATAATCGGCGAATTGCACTTCAACAATTGGTTTTAAACCTACCGCAGACATGCCAACTGTAGAACCAATAATAAAAGCCTCTTGAATAGGTGTATTAAATACACGATTTTTACCGTATTGTTTTGCTAAAGTGGCTGCTTCACGAAAAACCCCTCCTAGACGTAATCCCACATCTTGTCCGTATAATAAAGCTTCTGGATGTTCTGCCATTAATTCGCGTATAGCAAACAATGCAGCATCTACCATCACTGTTTTTTCTTTTCCTTCAGGTGAACGATTTCCTTTTTCTTGAGTAATTGGTGTTGGTGCAAAAACATGGGTATATAAATCTTCAGGACGAGGATCTTCTGCTTTCAAAGCTTCTTGATATTTAGCATAAACTTGTTCTCTTATCTTATTTTCAATCTCGATTAAATCATTTGCATCGAAACCTTCATTTAATAACGTATTTTTTAATTTATCATAAGGATCACGAATTTGTGCTTCCTCTAAATCATCTCTATACCATTCTTTACGAACTCCAGATGTATGATGATGTAATAGAGGAACTTTGGCATGAACCAAAATTGGACGACGTTCTGTGCGAATAATTTTAATCGCATGTTTAATTGTTTCATAAGAAGCTAAAAAATTTGTTCCATCAACCACAAAAACTTCTAAGCCATTAAAGCCTTTTGCATAATGAGCGATATCTTGTGCACAAATTTCATCTGCCGAAGCAGAAATACCCCATTCGTTATCTTGAACCAAATATAAAATTGGCAATTGCTTCAAAGCTGCCATTTGAAAGGCTTCTGCCACTTCGCCTTCAGTACAAGATGCATCTCCTAAAGAACAAACTACAATTGGTTTGATTTCTTCATTACAAAGACCTTCTAGTTCTTTATACTGCATTCCCATCGCAATCCCAGTTGATGGAATTGCTTGCATTCCTGTTGCACTACTTTGATGAGGAATTTTTGGCATATTATCACGACGTAAACTTGGGTGTGAATAATAGGTTCTTCCTCCAGAAAAAATATCATCACGCTTTGCTAACAATTGTAACATCAATTCGTAGGGAGTAATTCCTATTGATAATAACATTGCATCGTCTCGGTAATAGGCGCTTAAGTAATCTTGTGGTAATAATTGTAATCCAGTTGCAATTTGAATTGCTTCGTGCCCACGTGCTGTTGCATGTACGTATTTACTGGTTACAGTTTTATTTTCTTCATATAATTCGGTTAAAGATTTTGCAGTAACCAATAGTTTATAGGCTTGTTTAAGTAACGTTGTTGATAGTGTCGTCTCCATTGTAATTAAGTTTGTGTATAAACATTCCAATTCTTCATATAATCTGAAATTCGTTTCAAGAAAACTCCTCCCAAAGATCCATCTATCACCCGATGATCAAACGAAAGAGATAAATACATAAATTGCCTTGATCCAATAATATCACCAGATTCAGTTTCTAAAACAGCAGTTTTTTCTTAAATACACTAGTTGCTAAAATTGCCACTTTAGGTTGATTAATGATTGGTGTTTTCATCAAATTTCCAAAGGTTCCTACATTACTAATTGTGAACGTTCCTCTATGAACATCATCGGGTGAGAATTTATTGTTTCTTGCTTTATCTACAATAGAGTTTATATTTTTTACTAAACCTTCTAAATTCAATTCATTAGCTTGATGAATTACAGGAACAATTAAATTATTATTTGGTAAAGCTGTTGCAATACCAATATTTATTTCATTATGTTTGCTTATTGTAGTTTCAGTCTCATCAACTGATATATTAATCATAGGAAAATCTTTAATTGCCTGAACAACATAATCAACAATTAATGGTGTTAACGTTAATTTGTATTTATATTTTGTTTCGAAAGCAGTTTTTTTTTCTTCCCGCCATTTTACAAAATTCGTAATATCTGCTTCTGCATAAGCGGTAACATGAGGCGAAGTTTGTTTGCTTTTTTTCATGTGCTTCAAAATCAATTGACGCATTTTATCCATCTCAATAATTTCATTTTTTGCTTCAAAAGACGAACTAGAAATCACATTACTTTCACTTAAAGTATTATTTATAAATGGTTTATTTTGAATATAATTCAGTATATCATTCTTAGAAATTCTACCATTACGATCAGAACCTTTTATTTGTGAAATGTCAGTTGATGGAAGGGTTTCCTTTCGAATGATACTTTTTACCAAAGGAGATAAAAATTGATCTGTATTGATTATGTTTACAATTTGCGAAGTTGTGATATTTTTAATTTTTATATCTTCAACACTTTCAGGTTTTTGAGCTGATTGTTGTTGATATTTTGAAGGCTCAATTATAGCAAAAACTTTTCCTGTATTTATTTCATCACCTTCATTAGATCTAAATTCAATAATCTTACCAGCAATTTTAGAAGGCATCTCATAACCTACTTTATCTGTCAAAACTTCTGTAATTACTTCATTCTCTTGAATGAAATTACCAGCGTTTTTTGTAAAGCGAATCAATTGTACAGATTCAACACTTTCTCCTAATTTTGAAATTGTTAGTTCTATATTCTTCATTTTTATTTTTAGTGATTTTAAGAATGTTGGATATAACTATTTTTTTTGTATAAATTAATAATTATTTTCACACATTTTAATATATTTATTATATTAAAATGTGTGAAAAACTAAAATGTATTAAAATATAATCGTCAAGATTATTCCTACTTGATTATTTTGATATACTGGTAAAATCATTGTTGCTACTTTTGATTCTTTATTTTCTGAAGAAAATCAATTATTAATTGAAGGAAATGATTAATATGTTAGTTTTATTGAGTAAAGTTAAAAATATCGCAAAAAATGACATGTTATTAAAAAAACACACGAAGAATTATGTTTATAATAAAATGGTTTTTTAAATATACGATTGTAATATTGCTTAAGAATTTAATGTTAGAAGCTAAACAAAAAGGTTTTGCTGACAGACAACTTGTACGTATGTTTAAAACATTAGAAAAACAAAGTTTATGATTTAAGAGACAACATAGACATCAATCGTGTATTTAAATTGTAGATACTTGTGCGGTAGAGTTTTCTGTAAAAACAGCTTAATATTACTTACCATTTGAGGCAGAAATTCAACATTCTGACTGAAAAAAATATTTAGATAACGAAAGTATTGTTAGAGACAAGATACAAATAGTGGTATTGGTTCTGGACAGACAGAATTAGACAAGGAATTTAATTTATTTGCCCTGTGTATACAGTATGTTAGTTGTAGAAAAATGTACTTGAGTAAGTAATAAAAATTGAAATAAAAAAAACCTGGGCACTGTCTCTTAAAGTGTGTAAGTTCAAAAATAAAGCTTGGGTTAGGTTTTACATTAAAGTCTAACCCTTTCTTGATATAGGATTAAGAATTGATCAATAATCACACCCCAGT
>JASLED010000027.1 GCA_030151255.1 Flavobacterium sp. | reverse complement strand
ATCGGCTCAAAATTTTCGAGATTAAATATTGCAATACAATTTGAGTCGCCGGTGTAGCTCAGCTGGCTAGAGCAGCTGATTTGTAATCAGCAGGTCGTGGGTTCGAGTCCCTCCATCGGCTCAAAATTTGAAAATTTAATATTGCCAGGCAATAAATGCCGGTGTAGCTCAGCTGGCTAGAGCAGCTGATTTGTAATCAGCAGGTCGTGGGTTCGAGTCCCTCCATCGGCTCAAAAGTCTCCTAAATTTTAGGAGACTTTTTTATTTTCACCTATTATTGTTTTAAATTAGAGATTCATTTAAAAAATATTGTACAAATAAACCTCATAATTATTATTGTAATGGCTACTTTATTTACTTCAGATTGGTTTATTTATGTAGAAGTAATTTACTTTATCTTCATTATTTCAGTAGCAATCAGAATTATTTACGATACTACATCAATATCAAAAACATTAGCATATTTATTACTCATTTTATTTTTACCATTTATAGGCGTATTATTTTACTTTTCTTTCGGTATTAATTATCGAAAAAGAAAAATGTATTCTAAAAAACTTATTGCAAATGATAAATATAATGAAGATTTACTTTTTAGAATTAAGGAAGAAGAAGTAACTAGTAAATATGATTGTATAAATACAAATGTTTTAGAGCACAATAAATCGCTAATCGATATGTTGGCAAATGCCAAATTAGAAGAATGCCCATTGTTTTTACAAAACGATGCGGAGATTTTAGAAAATGGCGATACTTTTTTTCCACGATTATTGGATGATTTGAGAAAGGCAAAAAATCATATTCATATTGAATATTATATTTTTGAAAATAATTCGATTGGAAAAGAAATTGAATCAATTTTGATTAAAAAAGCAAAAGAAGGTGTAGAAGTACGATTTATTTATGATGATTTTGGCTCGGCATCTATTCGAAAAAACATTGTTAAAAATTTAATTAAAAATGGAGTAGAAGCTTATCCTTTCAATAAAATAATTCTTTTAGCTTTGGCTAATCGGATGAATTATCGAAATCACCGAAAAATTGTTGTAATTGACGGAAAGATCGGATATACTGGCGGAATCAATATTTCTGATCGATATGATAATCGAAAGAATAATAGCAATGATTATTTTTGGCGCGATACCCATTTGCGAATTGAAGGAACTGGTGTATATGGTTTGCAATATGTGTTTTTGGCCGATTGGAATTTTTGTAGTAAACAGTCTGTAAATTTTACAAGTATTTATTTTCCGAAGATAGCTTTATCTAAAGAGAAAAATATTCCAATTCAAATTGTACCTTCAGGACCAGATTCTGACGTTCCGATTATTTTGTATAGCGTTTTAAAAATGATTGAATTGGCAGAAAAAGAAGTGCTTATTACCACGCCATATTATATTCCGGACGAATCGTTGCAATTAGCGATAAAGATGGCTGTATTGAGCGGAAAAAAAGTTAAACTGCTATTGCCAGGACTTACTGATTCAAATTTGGTAAAATGGGCTTCGGAATCCTATTTTCAAGAATTGCTAGAAGTAGGAGCTGAGATTTATTTGTACAAAAAAGGGTTTATTCACGCTAAAACAATTGTAACTGATACAGGAGTGAGTTCGATAGGTACTTGTAATTTAGATCATCGTAGTTTTGATTTAAATTTTGAAGTAAATGCCATTTTATATAACGAAGGGTTTGCTAATAAAATGAGGCAAATGTTTTATAGGGATTGCAAAGACGCAATTAAGCTTGATTTAATTGTTTGGAATAAGCGTTCAAAGTGGCAGCAATTAAAAAATAGTTTTATTCGCTTGTTGTCTCCACTTTTATAAAAAAGTTATTATTAAAAAAAACGGACTGTTGTTTTACACAACAGTCCGTTTTTTTTAATAATAATTGAACTTTATAATATGGTTTTTTTAGAATAAACCTCCAGAACCACCACTTTGTTTTGTATTTGTATCGCGTTGTTTTCTTTGTAATGCGCGTCCTTTTCCTCCACCAAATGTATAGTTTGCACCAATGTAAACAGCTCTGCTTTCCCATGTAAATTGTCCTGTGCTTGGGTAAGGATATTGAGTTGTAAATTTGTAAGCCATTGTGTTGAAAATATCGTTGAATCTAGCGCTAATACTTAATGTATTCTTTAATAATGAATATCTTGCTCCAGCATCAATTTTATACATGTCTTTTGAGTTTGATGTAATACCATCTACACCGCCTCTAAAGAAACCAAATAAGTTAAAACGCAAGTTTTTTGTAGCTGTAAAATTACTGTTTAAACGTGCATTGAAAGCTTCTGCAGAAATAGATCTTTGTATAAAATCCATTTGTCCATTAGTATTTAACATCGATACAAAACCAGTTTGTTTAATGTTTGAAAAATCAATAGAAGGTTGCATATTCCACCAAGAGTTGATGATAATGTTTGCCGAAACCTCAAATCCATAAGCATTATTTGCTTTGTAGTTATCAAATGTCATAACTAATGCATTTGGATTGTCATTTTCTGGATCATCATAAATTACTTGATTAATTTCGTGATTAATTCTTCTGTAATAAATACCTCCAGTAATGCTGCTTCTTTTTGCAAACATTCTTGTATAGTTTAATTCTACTGAATTGGTAAATTGTGGTTTTAATTCAGGATTACCAACCATTGTCATTAATGGCGTAGAAAATTGTCTAACAGGATTTGTTTGTGAAATACTTGGACGATCTACACGTCTGCTGTAACTTAGGTTAAACATGTCATTATCTGTTAGTGCATAGCCTAAATAAACAGATGGATATAATGTTACATAATCATCTTTAAAAGTTGATTTTCCGTCTAATTTTGAATCTACTTTATAGCTTTCTAAACGCGCGCCAACTTGGTAGTTAAACTTTCCGTATTTCTGTCCAAAAGTAGCATAAGCCGAATAAATATCTTGATTGTATTTATTGTGGATATCTTGTTGATTAGTTGGAATTAAAGGATTATTTGAACCAAATTGATTATTTGCTCTAGAAATTCTAGCTTCTGCTCCTAATTCTAATTTTGATTTATCGTTTAATGGATTTACGTAATCAACGTTTATAGTTGTTAAATCATTTTTATCGTTGTTTCCGTCTTTATAAAGATATGGATTGTTGGTACCGATTGAAGTATTATAATCTCCGTCGTTGTTTGTTTTGTTTTTATTTAGGTTTGCCTCAATATCTAACGTATGTCCTTTTTTCTCAAACAAATGTTTGTAAGCTAAGTTGTAGGTTCTAAACGTATTTTTTGAATTATAATTTGTTTGCTGTGAGATATTATCAAATTCTCCTTTCGGATAGATAGTTGATAATTCTAAATCCATATCGTTTTTGTTTGTGCTTTGATTTGTATAGAATGATACGGTATTTTTATCGTTGATATAATAATCTACACCAAGTTTGTATAAAAAACTTTTATTATTAGATAACATATCAATTTTTGTTGGTGAAGCTAAATCTTCACGAAACATTTTTCCTTGATTTTCTGATTTACCTTCAGAATAGTTTGCATTACCATAAAAATTAAATTTCCCTTTTCTGTAGTTTAAGTTCAAAGAGTTGTTTGTTTTTGTGTGTTTAGCAATATTTACGCCTGTATCAAACGAACCATTAAAACCATCTGCCATATTTTTATGCAACGTAATGTTGATAATTCCAGACATTCCTTCTGGGCTGTATTTAGCACTTGGATTTGTAATTAGTTCAATTGTTTTTATTGATGTTGCAGGAATTTGTTTTAACAATTGCTCTGCAGACATATTTGTAGGTTTTCCATCGATTAAAATACGAACGTTTTCGTTGCCTCTTAATGAAATTTTTCCATCATGATCAACAAATACAGAAGGAATATTATTCATAATCTCTGAAGCTGTTGCTCCAGCTGTAGACAAATCTTTACCTACATTTATTACTTTACGGTCAATTTTTTGTTCAATTGTAGATTGCTCTGCAATAATATTTACATCTTGTAAGGTTGTTGATTCAGGTTCTAAATAAATAGTTCCTAAATCTGTATTTGATGTAGCTTGAATTTCTTTATGATATTTTTTATAACCAATAAATTGAATTTCAACACTATAGTTTTCAGCCGGAATAGAAATGGTAAATGAACCATTATCAGATGTCATTCCTCCAGTAACAATAGTTTCTCCTTTTTTTATGGTTACAGTCGAGTAAGGTACAGCATCGTTGGAAGTTTTGTCTAAAACACGCCCCGATATTTTTACATTGTTTTGTGCATAGCCAATACAAGCGGTTAGCATTAAAAACAAGAATGTTAGTTTTGTTTTCATTGTAAGTATTTAGTTTATTTATTGCATTAGACTGAGTATTTTTGTTTTTGTTACAGGATAAAATGGAAAATAAATTTTAATCAAAATTTATTTAAAATAAATAGCTTGTAATCAGTTGTTTAGTTGTTAATTAGAAAGGTTTTATATATGAAATATACAGTATTTTGCGGATCTAGCTCGGGAGATAATGAGCTATTTACAACACAAGCTCATCAGTTAGGAGAAGCATTGGCAAAGCGTAATATTAGTTTAATTTACGGAGGGGCAAAAGTAGGTTTAATGGGAGCAGTTGCTGACGGTGCCTTGAGCAATAATGGAGAAGTAATAGGTGTAATTCCTCATTTTTTGGCAAATGTAGAAATTGAACACCAAGGGTTATCTTCTTTGATAAAAGTTGAAACAATGCACGAACGAAAAGCATTGATGGATAAATTATGTGATGGAATGATTGCAATGCCAGGCGGTTTTGGAACAATGGAAGAACTTTTTGAAGTACTTACATGGGGGCAATTAGGATTGCATAAAAAACCAGTTGCTTTATTTAATATTAATGGTTTTTACGATGCTTTGTTGCAAATGATTGACGAAATGGTAGATCGAAAGTTTTTAAAAACAGAAAATAGATCGATGATTTTGGTGTCAGACAACATTGAAGAACTGTTAGATTTAATGAAAAATTATAAAGCTCCAACTGAAGGTAAATGGATTAAAAAAGAATAGATTGATTTATTTTTTTTGTAAATATTTTATATATTAATTTGTATTTTTAGAATTTAGATAAAACTAATTAATTGTATGGAAAAAATAAATAACAATATAGCTATTCTTGTAGATGGAGATAATGCTCAGGCTAAATTGCTAGAAACAATTCTAGAAGAAGTTTCAAAATATGGAAAAGTTACAATTCGACGTATTTATGGCGATTGGACAACGCCTAACATGAATAGTTGGAAAGATATTTTAAACGATTTGTCATTTTCTCCCATTCAGAAGTTTAATTATACAACTGGAAAAAATTCTACAGATAGTTCTCTAATTATTGATGCAATGGATATTTTACATGCCAAAATGGTTGATGGTTTTTGTATTGTATCTAGCGATAGCGATTATACAGGTTTAGCAAAACGCATTAGAGAAGAGGGAATTTTTGTTATGGGAATTGGTGAGAAAAAAACACCAAACGCTTTTGTGCAATCTTGTGAGATTTTTACGTATTGCGAAACGTTAATGCCTAAAGAAAAGAAGCAAGATAAAAACTTAACCGAAACCGAAAATAAAAAAACACACACTGATGAACATGACGATGATGAAATAAAAGAATTAACCAACAAAGAAATTAGAATGTTGGATAAAGCCTTTGATATGTCTGTAGATGAGCAAATAGAAGCATATATTTCTACTGTGGGTAGTAACTTGCGAAAATTAAATCCGAGTTTTGATGCTAGAGATTATGGTTTTAGAACATTAACAGAATTGTTTAAAAACCTAGAAACCTATGAAGTAATAAATAATAACGTTAGAGGATTAAATCATCCGTTGGTAAAAAAAATATAATCTTTCGACTTAAATTTTATAATTGAAATTTTGAGGTAGATTACTGTTAATTTCTTGTGTTAAGAATAATTATTGTATTGCCGTTTTTTATAGATTTGCTGAATTGAAAATAAATATCTAGTTTATAATTCATAATTATTATTAGTTGTTGATTGATATTGATTATTAAAAAAACTTTATAAGCTGTATTTGTTTTAAAATTAAGAGAACATAATTTGGTAAAGTTATATGAGCACACAAATAGTAAATAAGCTTTCGGATCAAGAATTGCTAGCAAAAAGAAAAAAAACAAAAAAAATAGCTGTTATCAATGCAGCTTTAATAGGTGTTTTTGTTGGTGTTGCCTTGTTCAGTTTTATGAAAAAAGGTTTTAATTTTTTTACTTTTTTCCCTCTGTTTTTTATTTTGTTATTAGCAAAAAACGGAAATGAATATTGGCAGGTAGAACGAGAGGTTAAAAACAGAAAGCTAAAGTAATATGGCATATTGTACCAATTGCAAAGAAGATAGTCCGAGCGAATTTTGTAGTTTCTGTGGAAGAAATCTCGTTGTGCAAAAAATTGATAAACATTATCTAGCTCAAGAGTTTGTTAAATTAACTGGATACGAAAAAGGATTTATTTTTACAGCCAAAGAATTGCTGCTTCGTCCAGGAAAAATAATTAGAGAATATATTCATACAGATCGAAATAAGATTACAAAACCAATTACATTTCTTATTTTGGCTTCGTTGCTTTATACTGTAGTTACGCATTTTTTGAAGGTAGAAACGCTTCAAACTAATATGATAAAAGCAACGTATAACGATTCAGAAGCATTTATTGTAGCTAATTGGGTAAAAAACAATTATGGATATGCCAACTTGTTGATGTTGTTGCCAATTGCGTTTTGTACTAAAATTATATTTAGCAAAAAAGGATATAATTTTTACGAAACCTTTGTTGTAACTGCTTTTGTAATGGCAGAAGGAATGTTGTTGTTTAGCATTAATTCGTTTATGAATTATTTTTTTCCGAGTCTGGCATTGTTCAACGAATTAGTAATGAATATTATTATTTATATACCCGTTGGGTGTAATTAAATGATTTGATTTTTAATATTATTTATAGGTCTATCAAAAATGAATTTATTGATATATTGAATCAATGTCAAAGCTGTTATTTTCGCTAAAATTCTTGTTTTAAAGCCTTCAAAAGTTTTAGCATAATTGTTTCTAATTCTGAACTGATCGCAAAGTTGAGAGAATAAAGTTTCAATTCGTTTTCTTGATTTTCTAAAGATATAAGGTTGAGGCATATAATCTTTTCGATTAGCTCTTTTCGGTGTTTCTAATTTGATATTAGCTGTTTGAAATAAATCTAATTGAATGCTTTGCGACAAGTAGCCTCTATCTCCAAGTATTACACAATCAGACATTTGTTGTTTTATGTTTTTCAAAAAATGAATGTCATGAACTTCAGCTTTTGTAATATCTAATGAATGAAAAATTCCATTTATAGAACAAATACCATGTAATTTATAACCATAAAACCAATTGTTTTGGGAAGCACAAAATCCTTTAGAAGGAGCAGTTTCAAAGTCGTTTTTACAAATTTTAATTCTTCGATGGCGGGAAAACTTACATATTTCTAAAGGCATGCTATCTACAATAAAGTAATCTTCGAATTCTAAAAAACGAGAAGCTAATTTTATCCTAACTTCCTCTAAGAATAAAAAAAGTTTTCGCCTTCTTTTATTGAATTGACTTCGCTCAAGTAAATTTGGTATTTCTTGTTTATTAAGTTGTTTAAATAATGAGTTCTCACTGTCGATAGACATATATTCAGCAGTTAAACTCAATGCAATAACTTCTATATCAGTCATTTTAGGTTTTCTTCCAGCAACAATGCAAGCATTAAAATCTAACTGCAATGAGTTAATTACATCTAATATTTTTAAATAGTTATTTCGTATATTTGACATAGATATTGGTTTGTTTGGCGACATCAAGATACTGAATTTCAGTATCTTGACCAATATCTATCGTAATAATATTCCTCTTTTTTTTCTCAATTCATTTCACCCAACGGGTATTAAATTTACATTAATTTTATTGATGCATTAACAAGTTGTTTTCATCAAAATCTATATCTCATTAAAAAACAATACAATAAAAAAGTTAACACTTTCAAATTGTGTTAGCTTATGTTTTTATCTTTCTAAGCAAGATTAGATAACGTTTATGAAGTACATAAATTGAGTCAAAAAAAAGGAGCTAACATCAATAATCGATATTAGCTCCTTTTTAATTATTTGCTCTTTAATTTTTTCATAAAAGCAATAAAAGCTGGCTGCATTTCAGAAAATAATTCGTGATTCTTATTTTTAATGATACAATCTCCAAAAAGCTTTAAACCGATGGCAAATTGTTTACTATCGTTTTCATCATCAAATAATTGTTTTTCTTTTATTTTTTGAACAATTCCAAAAACATCATCGTGATTTTCGAAAAGAAATTCTATTGGAGCCACCTGAACCGATTCTCCTTCTTTGTTTGAGATTTGATTGATACTTACTTGATAAGTGTTTACTTTTTTTTGCATAATTACTTTATTATCCATTTATAAATTTTTTGTTGAACCAATGGAATAACTTTTCCAAAAACAGGAACAAAAACACAAGCAATAATTAAAGTTCGTATTAAAGCAGGCAATGCTATTAAAAAATCGCCCAAGATGAAGTAAAAAATATTCACAAAAACATAAACAAAGCTAATTGCTATAAATAACATTTTCCATTGTTTTGGCAACTGGTTATTTTCCAAATTTTGATTCATTTTAATTGATTTGGAGCAAAACTATTATTTATTGATACCTAATAATTGTATAAATCGGCCATTTTTGTTTTTGATTAGTTCTGTTGGCGTAAAACCTGAAAACTTTTTAATTTCTTTTATAAAATGAGGTTGATCGCTAAAGTTCATAAAAGGATAAAGTTCGCTTTCTTTTAATTGTTGAACAGAAGTTTTAAAACGCAACAAGGTTAGATAAAACTTTAAAGAAATACCAAATTCAGCAGAAAAATATCGATTTATAGAGCGAGAGCTCCAACCTACTTGATTGGCAATTTCTTGAACAGTTTGCTCGTCAAAATTATATTTAATTAATTGAAATAATTTGAGTTTTCTTGAATCAATTGAAGAAGGAATTAATTCAAGCAGAAAGGCTTCGACCTGATGTACAAAACCTTCAAAATCAAATTGTAAAGTATTCTTTTGATGTACGTTTAAAGCAATTTTAGCAAATACTTCGTTTATATTTGCATTAATATTAAGCAATATTTCTTTTCCAAATAAAGAAAAACAAGCAACTATAAAAATCGAATTGCTTTTAATTGTTAAAAACTCAATTGATTGATGCAAAGGAATTTGATCTACCGTAACTGAATCATTATGATCAATTTGGATACGAATATCAATTTCGCCATCTGGAAATAAAATATACTCTAGCTCTTGATTACATTTATTATCAATCAATATAAAGCGATCCAACAAAAGATTCAGTTTACCTGATGGAGCAATTTGTTTTTTCTTCAATCCTATCATCCAACATAGATCTTTTTGATATATAATTACTTAATTTCCTTGATTATTTCGAGCACCCGTTTTTCTTCTTGATTCGTAAAAATGAATAAATTCTTTGCTGTAATCAGAATCTGGTAAATCTTCTGCAGAATTATTTTTCTGATCTTGTTTATCCTTTTTATTCTTTTGGTTTTGCTGATTAATAATTTTAGCTATTAATTCTTTTAACGTATCAAAATCTACTTCATACGAAATACCGACTCCTTGCGTATAACCAATTCCCTCACCAATATAATTAATGTCATTTTGACGATTAAAGAAACGAGCGTTTAATGTTCCTTCTTGATTAATTCTCAACAAAACTTCTACATCACCTACAATAACAGATTGTTCTACTCCACCAACAGGTACACCTAATTTACCATTTACAGTAATTCGATCTGTAACTTTTGTTGAAAAAGTAACTCCTAACCTTCCTTCTGTTTGTGTATATGGATTTCTTTCTCCTTGAGCGTAGTTCAATCCAATTTTTACTTTTCCATCTTCATCTGTAAATAAATCGTCAAAAATACTACTTGCACGCTCAAACAAACTTCCTGCTAAAGTTGATGATGAATTATCTGATGAGAAGAACGATCCTGTTGCTAGCAATGCCATTGCCTGACGTTCTCTAGTATCTCTATCGCTCAACTTATAATCTAATTCTGATTTTACAACCGTGCTAACTGTTGGGAAAGTAATATCAAAATCAACCTCTGGATTGCTCAAACTTCCATTTAATACAATAGATACATCAGTTGGTACTTTTCTGTTAATAATCGAATTATCTATAATAACACTAGGATTGGCTTCTGTATGATAAATTGCCTGAAGATCTAACATTGCATTCATCGGGTTTCCGTCCCAACGAATTGATCCATATTTTTTAACTACAAATTTTTTATCAATTAATCCACCATATTTGAAATTGTATTCCCCCTCATATGCTTGGAAATCGCCCCACATATTGAATTTTCCGAGTGTATTAATTTCCATTGTAATAAATCCGGCTCCACGTCCTTTCATAGCATGTCCTGATTCTTTATCAAGAATAATTTCGATTTCGGCATCTGGTGTAACATAAAATTCAAAATCTAATTCAATTCCGCTATTTCTATATTTATACGGATCGTATTCTACATTTTTTAAACGCAACTTCTTCTCTTCGGGCGACAAGAAATGGATATAATTATTTTCGCCAGATCCTTGCGCTTCTTTTAATGGAATTTTAATGGATGTTCCTTTATTTGAAGTTGCATTAATATTAATTCTCAGCATTTCTAAAGGTCCAGTAATACTTGCATTTCCATTGATGTATGCTGTTCCATAATAAAGAGATCCTTCTTCATACTCAGTATCTAACGCTAATAAATTGGCAGAACTTAAACTTAAATTCATTACCCAATCTTTAAACATTTTATGAGAAACGTTACCATCTACAAAACCTCTTGTTTTTTGCTTCATATCACTAATTCCAGCTCTTCTTAAAATAAATTGTTTTAGTGTAATATCTAAAGGTGTTTCTGGATCAAAAGCATAACTTACACCAGTAAATTTTGACTTAAATTTGGTATCATTTAAATACACACGTCCATTTACATCAGGATTTTTAAGTGTGCCTAAAACACTTATCTTTCCAAATGCCGTTCCGGTCATATCGGTAATTACACTTTTTAAGAAAGGCGCAATTGTAGTAAGCGGAAAATCATCAAAACCTGATTCTAAATTTAGATAGGTTTGTTTATTAATTACATCAATTTGTCCGTTTAAATAAAAACGTTCTTTTTCACTTTTATCCAAAATTGTAGTACGAACATCAAAAGTTTTCAGTTTTTCGTCTCCCACTACATTTAGTGCTAAGTTGCCTAAATAAACATTATTCATCGCCAAATCGTCAATAATTAAATTAACCTTTGGTTTAAACACGTCTTTTTTCTGCGAAAAATGCACATCTCCATCAATTGATCCGCCAAATGCCAAACCGTCAATATCTGGTGTAACCTTGCTTAAATCAACTCCAAGAAAAGAAATACTAAAATCTTTGTTTTCCATACCTCTCATCAAACCATTTACATTTACAATCTGATCATTATGGGCGATATTGATGTTTTCGATGATAAAATCATCAATACTTTTGTTGAAAATAATTTTATTTGATTTGTCGTCTTTCTTATTAATTTCCCATTTAAAATCTTTGAAGAAAACTTCTGATTTTTTAAATCCAACCACAGACATTTCTTTTTCATTAATGGTATGGTAAAGATTTAATGCATATTTATCGTTTCCTTTATTTCCGCCTTTAAACTCCGATCTTACAAATAATGTATCGTTATGCGTAAGATTTAGCAAATTGAAATCGGAAATATTATAAAACTTGGTATGAACACTATCTATTGATATATATGTGTTGTAAATTGGATTTGAATTATTTACATTCAATAAAATATTAAAAAACTCTACGCCATCTAGCGCCACATTTGGCGAATCGAAATTTAAACGGAATAGATTTTTATCACTATCAATCATTCCGTCAATATGTGTTTGTTCGCTCAAACTAAGCTGCGGCAAGAAAACTTCGATTAATCGGTTGTGCACCGTTACATCAAAATCTATATATTGATTTTTTTTGATTTTATGAGGCGAATAATTTGTATACAAACTACCTAAAGCGTTTGTAAATAAAGCTTTAGTTTCTGAAAACAAGAAATTTCCTTGAATAATTCCATGAATTGCTTCTTTTGAATTAAATTTTATTGCTCGTTCTCCATTTTCTAAAAATTGTGATTCTACAGAAAATGGCTCAAAAACATATTTATCTTTACTATTAGTATAAACAGCATTATACAAATCAAAAGTTCCTTCCAAATCTTCAATGGAATTTCCTTTGGCTTTAAATTCAAAATCACCACTAAATTTAGATAATGTATCGTTTACTAAACCAAGTGTATATAAATCAGCATAATCAATTTTTGCAACAAAATCATAATTTTTCACCTTCGCACTTAGATCAATCGTTCCGTTAAAATCTAATTTTGCATTCGGATCTTCACTATGCAACAATCCTTTAAAATAAGGCATTTTCATAGAGCCATCAACTGTTAAGGCAGTGTATTTGTAATTTCTAAAAGTAAATGTAAACACATTTCCTTTTAATGATGTATTTAATGATTCTTGATTAAATCCTTTTCCATCAATATACAAATCCAAAGACGTTAATCCAAATTGAGGATTATTGATAAAGCTTCCTAAATCGAACTGATCTAGCTTAATGTTTCCTTTATATTGCGCATTATCTGGTTCATTTAAACGATTAATATCTACTTTCACCTTCCCTTTCCCAATAGAAGTTAAAAGCTGAACATCTGCATCTAATGTACGTTTTGTAAGTTCAATATCTCCTACAATAGTTACAAATCCTAAACCTTCAAATTCGGTAGGTAAATGTGTTGTAAGCAAATCTGGCATTAACGAAATCAAATTATATCTCGTGGTTTGCAAATGCGTTAAATTTGCCTTCATCCAAAACGGCGCATGTGCATCAAAAACATTTTTAAATGCAAAACGTCCATTAATTTGCGAGTTATTTTCATCAATCAACGAAGCATTTTCTAATACAAAGTTGTTCATCACGCCTTTCATGTGCCCTCTAAAAAACAATTGTTTATTTGATGCAAATTCATGTGCAAATACGTTGATATCAGAAGTATTTAGCTTAGCATTTTTAATATTAAAATCCCAATCAACCTTATCAACAAAATGCTTCATGTCGCCGGGTTGAAAGGTAAATAACAAATCGCCATTAATATCTGACTGATCTGTTACCAATTGCATATTTTTTAATCCTATAGTAGTTTTTGTATGCGAAAAATCAGCAGAAAGTTTCTTCACATTCATTCCCCAATGATCTTCAAAACTCACATCTTGCACCAAACCATAAATCTCTGGTCCTTTTATCAAAAACTTATGAACCTCCCCTTTTATTTTCTTAAAATCTACTGCAATTTCTTCATTTGCATTTGCATCAGAAATAATTAAATGCGAATTTTTAATTTTAATCTTCGAAGCACCTAATCTAAACTTTCCTTCGCCTTCCTTTCCATCATCAAACGCTTCAATTAACAAATCTAAATTTGTAAGTTCTTCATTTTTATATTTATGAATCGTAAGATTTAACCCATCAATACGAGTTGTACCTAAAAAAATTTGTCCTTTTTTCAGTGCTTCCAAATCAGCCAATCTAGTTTGCAATTGATTAATGGAAATAAAAGTATTTTGATGATTGTCTTTTGCAGTAACTCCTTTTAGATAAATTCCACCTAAAAAGTCAATCGATAACCGATCGATAGAAATATTAGTACCAAACTTTTCGTTGAGCTTTTTTGTTGCAAAATGCGCTACATAGCTTTGCACCACAGGCAACGTAAGCGAGCCTATAGCCAATAGCAACAAACACAGCAATGAAAGCAGTGAACGAAAAACTATTTTTTTAAATTTTTTGATATCTATTAATGTTTTAAATTTGCTCTTAAATCCTAATTATTACCCATCATAAGGAATCAACAAATTTAACCAAATTTCATTATTGATTTACATCAAAAAAAGATATAATTAGCGGTAAATATTTTAAAAAAATGTCTATAAAACAAACTTATATTTTAGCCATAGAAAGTTCTTGCGACGATACTTCGGCGGCTGTTTTAAAAAACAATAAAGTTTTGTCGAACGTTGTTGCTCGACAAGAAATTCATGAAGAATACGGCGGTGTAGTTCCAGAGCTTGCATCAAGAGCGCATCAGCAAAATATTGTACCTGTTGTAGATATTGCTTTAAAAAAAGCAGGAATAACAAAAGATGATTTGAATGCTATTGCCTTTACTCAAGGCCCGGGATTAATGGGATCATTGCTTGTTGGCGGTTCTTTCGCAAAATCATTGGCATTATCTTTAAATATTCCGTTAATTGCCGTAAATCATATGCACGCACATATTCTTTGCCATTTTATTGAAGAAGAAGGATATGAACAACCTACTTTTCCGTTCTTGGCAATGACTATTTCTGGTGGACATACGCAAATTGTACAAGTAAATAGCTTTTTTGATTTGAAAATTTTGGGAGAAACAACGGACGATGCTGTTGGCGAAGCTTTTGACAAAACAGCAAAAATACTTGGTTTCCCTTATCCTGGTGGACCGTTGATTGACAAATATTCAAAATTAGGAAATCCTACAAAATATAAATTTACCAAACCAAAAGTAGATGGCTTAAACTTTAGTTTTAGTGGTTTAAAAACACAAATTTTATATTTTATTCAAAAACAAGTAAAGGAAAATCCAAACTTTATAGAAGAAAACAAAAATGACATTTGCGCTTCAATTCAACATACTATTGTTGAAATTTTGTTAGATAAATTAAAATTAGCTGTAAAAACAACCGGAATTAACCAAATTGTAATTGGAGGAGGCGTTTCTGCAAATTCTGGAATACGAACAGCTTTAGTTGAAGCCGAAAAAAAATACAATTGGAAAGCTTTTGTTCCAAAATTTGAATATACTACAGATAATGCTGCCATGATTGGTATTGTTGGATATTATCGTTTTTTAGATTCTTTATTTGAAGATTCGACTGTAGTTTCAAAAGCAAGAATTGAATTTTAATTTTTTTATTTATGCAACTTTTTTATTCTCCAGATATCAACAAAGACCTTAGTAATTTTACCTTTGACAAGGACGAAAGTAAACACATCATTCGTGTATTACGCAAAAAAGACGGTGATACACTTTGGGTAACTAATGGACAAGGAACTTTGTTTGAAACGCGTATAACACTTGGTTCTGAAAAAAACTGTATTACAGAAATTATTCAATATACTAACCAAGAAAAAACACCATTTCGATTGCATTTGGCTGTTGCACCAACCAAAATGAATGAACGTTACGAATGGTTTTTGGAAAAAGCTACAGAAATGGGAATTCACGAAATAACTCCTATTATTTGTGAACATTCTGAAAGAAAAATAGTCAAAACCGAACGTTTTGAAAAAATTATTCAATCGGCAATGAAACAATCACTTCAAACGCACTTACCGATTTTGAATGAACCTATTACAATGAAAGATTTTCTACAAAAAAACCTTCAAGGTAATTTATATATTGCTCATTGTGAAGATGATAAAGAAAAAATATTATTAAAAAACTGTATTCCTTTACACGAAGATTATGTACTTTTAGTAGGTCCGGAAGGAGATTTTTCTACAAATGAAATAAAATTAGCTTTAGACAAAGGATACAAACCAGTATCTTTAGGTCATACTAGGCTACGAACAGAAACTGCAGCTATTGTTGCGTGTCACAGTTTTGTATTTACTAACGAATAATTAATTATGCTA